>CAILTC010000465.1 GCA_903837025.1 uncultured Bacteroidota bacterium
AATTGATGCGTACTGTTTTTGGCTGCTTGCGAACCTATCGAAAGCAAGCTTTTTGTCTGATTTTGGATATAAGAATAGGTTATAGAATGACGCTGTTTGCCTCGATTATAAAACAAACTATTCCTGAAACTCGAATTCAATCCCAACACATTTGTATCGGAATTACTAAATGGATTCAAATCGAAATTATCACCTTCACTTTTTATTTTTCGATCTAGGATAAACGAAGTTTGATTATAAAAATGCGACAATTTTTTTCTGAAATCATCCGTATTTTGCCATTGAGTAGGGTTTAAGGTAACCGATTGGGAAAACTTGTTTTGGCGTGTTCGTATATAAATTCGTGTGGGTAAATAAACCCGAATATACTTTGCCTTATCCGCAAACGGAGCTACTTCAAACTCTTGTAATTCCTGTATTCCATTGCTATTATAGTCATTCCAAGTATAAACTCCTTGGCCGGCAGGAACTTCAATGTAGGTGAATTCTTGTTGCGGAATAGATCCCGAATTGGTTTCTAGAGCTGTTGTCGATTGAATGAATTGATTAAAAAAAAGGTCATTATAGAGTATTCTGGAATTCAGAGACGCTTCGTTTTTCTTTGTTGGATCTACAAAATTTAAAACGCGGTAATTTGTGAATACAGACAAATCACTTTTTTTGTTTTGGATTAATTTTGACTTCAAAGTGAATGTTTGGGAACTATTTTTTCGCTGTAAAAAGCCGTTTTGTAAGCTGTCATTGTTTCGTTTCAAATAGCCTATTTGCATGTAAACTTTGGTGCTGTCACCGCGACCAGTAAAAAAACCATATTCGTTAAATCTTTGGCTTAAAGCCGATAACTGATTGGTCGATTTATTTATTTCTTGGTTGTTTTCCAATTTTAAGCTGGTTCCAATCCAGTTTTTATTAAAATTAAATCGGACTTGGGATTGGTTTCTCAAAAATTTTGATACCGTAAGAGTTGCATCGCTGTTTAAAAAACTTCCTTGATTTTGAACACTCCAATTTTTCAACTTGAATCCTCCATTTAGGAGATGACGATTTCCAGAAAAACTATTCGTGAAATCTAGTTTTTCAAATTGATAGGTCAAAATTCCTTTTTTTGGTAAAGCAAAATGGAATCCCGAAACCAAATAACTTTGAGTTCCAATGGCTAGAGCCCCAAGGTTCCAATCTCTATCAAATTCTACCGTATAAATTCGTTCTACAGAACTAAAATTTTTCTGCACCAACTGATAATTGGCAAATGCATCCACATTCCATTTGCCGGAAAATAGTCTTTGCTTGGCGTTTATTTTTCCTGCTAAACCTTGATTATTGCCGTCATCAATCGGAGAAAACAAGTTTTTGTCATTATTACTCATTCCTATTTCGAAATCTAAAGCTGTTTTTTCGGTAGGTTTAAATTTTCCAAGAAATGTGGCTACCTGAATTTTTGTCGGAGGAATCAATTGAATAATTGGTTCATAATTTCCTTGCGGAATCCCATTTAAAGGAGCAGTATATTCATAGATATGGCTAATTGCTGTGGCATTTGTCAGGATATAATTTCCAGTATTATTTCCAACCAATGTAAATCTGACATTGTATAAAACGTCATTGGGATTGGTCGAATATTCGAAAATTTCAACGGAGTTTACCACTGTTTTTTTATACAAAACCTTATTGTCCGAATAGGTGTCGATATAAGCTGATGGTGCCGTCATTAATGCTGTGTTATTGCCGGCTTTCGCCAAAATCTGGGCTTGTTCAGTAGAAAGACTTTGTTGTAAAGGTTGATTTTTTAGATCGCCTTCGGAATACAAATAACCACCAAAACTCCATTTTTTAGTCTCATGTGTTACACCAGCATAGGTGACAAATCGAGTGTAATTATTGTTAGAATATTGATATTCGATACTAATTCTCATTTCGGAAGTGAT
>CAILTC010000466.1 GCA_903837025.1 uncultured Bacteroidota bacterium
CAAAGCATCTGCCGATGCAAATTGGCCGTCATTGTGCGCATCCATATAACGCATCCAATACCATGAACTTCCCGCCCAACCTGGCATGGTGTTCAATTCAAGAGGAAATATTGTAACATTATCAATCAACTGAACACTAACAACTGAACACTGAACACTATCCCAAGCCCAAACCAAAGCATTTCCTAAAGGCGGTTGTCCGTCTTCGGTTGGTAAATATTTCTCTACTTCTGGCAGCACGATTGGCAAATGTTTGGCATCAATCATTTGTGGCAATCCATTTACATAATATACAGGAAACGGTTCGCCCCAATAGCGTTGACGAGAGAAAACAGCATCCCTCAAGCGGTAATTAATTTTTCCTTTTCCTTGATTTATTTTTTCGAGCTCAACAATAACTTTCTTAGTTGCTTCCTTGTAATTCAATCCATTTAGAAAATCAGAATTGGCTATAACCACATTGTCTTTCGAACCATAAGCGGCTTGCGAAATATCGACATTGGCAAAAATATTCTTAATTTCTTGCATTCCGTTTTGACCTTTGAAGAAATTGGCGAAAGCATAATCTCTTTCATCACCACAAGGAACTGCCATAACAGCACCCGTTCCGTAACCTGCGAGAACATAATCGCCAATCCAAACCGGAATAGGTTCTTTTGTAAAAGGATGCTCGGCATAAGCTCCTGTGAAAACGCCCGAAATAGTTTTTACATCGGCCATACGCTCTCTTTCGGAACGTTTTGAGGACGCAAAAATATATTCGTTTACTTTGTCTAAATTCTCCGAAGTTGTTATTTCTTGAACCAATGGGTGTTCTGGTGCCAATGTCATAAACGTAACTCCAAAAATAGTGTCAGGACGAGTTGTGAATACATCAATCGCTCTTGGCTCTTGGCTCTTGGCTCTTGGCTCTAAATTGAAGGAAACCATAGCTCCAACCGATTTTCCAATCCAGTTTCTCTGACTTTCTTTGATGCTTTCGCTCCAATCAATTTCATTTAAACCTTGTAACAAACGTTCTGCATAAGCCGAAATTCGCATGCTCCATTGGGTCATTTTCTTGCGAACTACAGGAAAACCACCACGCTCGGAAACTCCGTTTACGATTTCGTCATTCGCCAATACAGTTCCTAATCCTGGACACCAGTTAACTTCGGTTTCGGCTAAATAAGTCAATCTATACTGTAATAACACTTTTTGTTGGTCTTGGGTCGAAAGCGCTTTCCATTCGCTTGACGAAAAAACAGCAATAGCGTCATCGCAAACTGCATTTATATTGGCATTTCCTTCACTTTCGAAAATGGAAACTAAAGTCGAAATATCCTCTGCTTTGTCGCTATTTTTATTGTACCAAGAATTGAACAATTGAATAAAAATCCATTGTGTATGTTTGTAATAATCTGGATTAGAAGTCCGCACTTCTCGGCTCCAATCAAAAGAAAACCCAATTTTATCGAGTTGTTTTCGGTATCCGGCAATTTTATTTCCGTCTTTATCAGAGCCACCATCAATATTTACCGAAGTGGTGTCTTCCGGACGTTGACCAGTTTGTATAGCATATTGTTCGGCAGGCAACCCAAAACTGTCGTAACCCATAGGGTGCAAAACATTAAAACCTTGATGTCTTTTATATCTCGAATACACATCCGAAGCGATGTAACCCAGCGGATGCCCAACGTGCAATCCTGCTCCTGACGGATAAGGGAACATATCCAAAACATAATATTTTGGTTTTACTGAATTATTCTGCGCTGCAAAAGTTTGATTTTCGGCCCAATATTTTTGCCACTTGGCTTCTATTTCGTTCGGATTGTATTTCATTTGTATTGATAGGGTTCAAAGTCCCAAAGACTTTTATGGTATGATTATTTTAGAGGCCAAATTTACATTTATTGTACGAAAGTTAAAAGTTTGAGCGTTATTAACTTTAAATAAAGAAATACTTTGTTATTTTTGACCCATAATTACAATAAACTATGGCTTCTTCCTTTGATAAATTTCAAAAACGCAGATTAATTTCCTCTTATTTCTCAGTTGTACTAAGTGTATTCTTGGTTTTATTTCTATTGGGAATTTTAGGATTTTTTATCATCAACTCTAAAAAACTAGCTGACGATTTTAAAGAAAAAATTGCCATGACGGTATTTTTCAAGAATGAGGCCAACGATAGTATTCTGAAAGCTTTTAAAGTAGAATTAAAAACAGCTCCATTTGCAAAATCATCGGTTTACGTTTCTAAAGAGAGTGCTGCAAAGCAACATACTGATATTATTGGCGAAGATTTCATGACATTTTTAGGCACAAATCCTTTGCAAAATTCGTATGATATCAACCTGAAAGCGGATGACGTTGAA
>CAILTC010000467.1 GCA_903837025.1 uncultured Bacteroidota bacterium
AAAAGCCCAATTAATTCCTTTTTCACTGACAAAAACATTCGAAAACGGAGCATTTATAAAAGACAAAAATATGGAAGTAAAGATCATCAACGAAGAAGAATTCACAATGGAGACCGAAACTATGGCACTTGAAGGAAAGCACAATATGAAAAATGCGATGGCAGCAACTTCTGTAGCAAAATTGATGAAAATTAGGAATGCGACAATTCGTGAAAGTTTATCGAATTTTCAAGGGGTAGAACACCGTTTGGAGAAAGTGCTTAAAATTCAGAATGTACAATATATCAATGATTCAAAAGCGACGAATGTAAATGCTACTTTTTTTGCTTTAGACAGTATGAATACGCCTACTGTATGGATAGTTGGTGGTGTTGATAAAGGAAATGATTACAATGAATTGATGTCTTTGGTTCGCGAAAAAGTAAAAGCTATCATTTGTCTTGGTGTCGATAACAGAAAAATAATTGATGTTTTTGGAAACGTTGTCGATATGATGGTTGAAGTTAGTACTATGGAAGATGCCGTAAAAATGGCTCAACATCTAACTGAAAAAGGGGATTCTGTTTTGTTATCTCCAGCTTGCGCTAGTTTCGATTTATTCGAAAACTACGAAGACAGAGGGAATCAATTTAAAAAAGCAGTTAAGAATTTGTAATAAGACAGCTTAGCCTTTTTTAGACAATTAGATGGTTTGTAAAAAAAATGCTAATTGTCTAAAATCTAAGAAATCTAAAAACCTAAGAAATCTAAAATGAAAGAACTAATAAACAATCTAAAAGGAGACAGGGTAATATGGTCATTTGTGGCTTTATTAGCGTTGTTTTCGTTTATGCCTGTTTTTAGTGCGAGTAGCAATTTGGCTTTTATGAATCATGGTACAGGAAATACGATGAGTTATTTGCTGAAACATTTGGCTCATATTTTCATAGGATTCATTATAATTTTTTGGGTTCATAAAGTTCCATTTCATTATTACAAAGGGGTTTCTAAAATTTTATTACCTATTGTTTGGTTATTATTAGCCTATACAATGATAAAAGGAACCGTTATTGCTGGCGCCAATGCTAGCCGATGGATTCAGGTACCTTTTATTGGTATAACATTTCAAACTTCGACATTAGCATCTATTGTTTTGATGCTTTATGTGGCAAGGTATTTATCAAAAAAACAGGAAGAAGAACCTACTTTTAAAGCTTCGCTTATAGAACTTTGGGGGCCTGTTTTTATCACCTTGATGTTTATTTTGCCTTCCAATTTTTCTACAGCAGCTTTAATATTTTCAATGGTTTTGATGTTGGCATTCGTAGGTAAATATCCTTTGAAATATATCGGATTTATAATTGGTGCAGGAATTGCAGGACTCTTATTGTTTGTATTATTAGCCAAAGCTTTTCCCGATTCTCATTTTTTTAGTAGAGTAGATACTTGGACAAGCCGAATCGAAAATTTTAGCACCAACAAACCTGGTGAAGATGATTACCAAATAGAAAAAGCGAAAATAGCCATTGCGTCCGGCGGAATATACGGACTTGGACCCGGAAAAAGTGTGCAAAAACACTTTTTACCACAATCTTCATCCGATTTTATATATGCTATTATTGTCGAAGAATGGGGATTAATAGGAGGTTTGGGCGTTTTGTTTTTATACCTGTTATTATTTTTAAGATTTGTTGTTGCAGCGCATAAATCAAATTCCTTATTCGGAAAACTATTAGTCGTAGGATTGGGGTTTCCAATGATTTTTCAAGCGATGATAAACATGGCCGTTGCGGTTGAATTATTGCCTGTTACAGGACAAACTTTGCCGCTTATAAGTAGTGGAGGTAGTTCGATCTGGATGACGTGTATTGCTTTAGGGATTATCATCAATGTAACCAAAAAAGAAGAAGAAATCGCTGAAGAAATTAAGGATAAAGAAAAGAGAGAAGCTGCTCTTCAAAAACTGATTGACAAGCAATTAGAAGCCGAAAACGAAGAGGAAAATAAAGACGAGTTTGATCAAAATGAAAGCTATTCGATCCAAGACAATGCAGCTAATCCAATGAAAGCTGTTTTGAATAAATAATTCAGAAAAAATATAAAAATGGAAAAATACAAATTCATATTAAGTGGCGGCGGAACGGGAGGGCATATTTACCCTGCGGTTGCGATTGCCAATGAATTAAAGTCTCGTTTTCCTGATGCCGAATTTCTTTTTGTGGGTGCCAAAGATAAAATGGAAATGCAAAAAGTACCTCAAGCAGGTTACGCTATCAAAGGGCTTTGGATTGCTGGTTTACAACGAAAATTAACGTTGCAAAATGCAATGTTCCCTGTCAAATTAATCGATAGTTTATGGAAATCTCGAAAAATAATTAAGCAGTTCAAGCCCAATGTGGTTATAGGAACTGGAGGTTTTGCTTCGGGACCATTATTGCAAATGGCAAATATGATGCATATTCCAACGGTGATTCAGGAACAAAA
>CAILTC010000468.1 GCA_903837025.1 uncultured Bacteroidota bacterium
CCTCATCGAATCATCCAATGCGGTACTCGAGTAAGTATTTCTTGCACTTCTTCGCTGCGTAATTCAAATTCGTTATTTCCTGACATTCTTTTTTACTTTTTTAAATCTGAAATCAAAAATCGTTAATCATCATTCTTAAATCTCAACTTCCCAACTACAACTGATTTCGAACCAATTCATAATAACTTCCTTTTTGTTTCACTAATTCCTCGTGATTTACCACTTCAATTATTTTTCCTTTTTCAAGGACTACAATTTGATCCGCATTTATTACAGTACTTAATCGATGCGCAATAACCACAACCGTCTTATTTTTGAAGAAAATATCTAGTTTTTGCATAATCACCTTTTCATTATTGGCATCGAGTGCGCTGGTGGCTTCATCAAAAAATAACATTTCAGGATTTTTATAAACTGCTCTCGCAATCAATAATCGTTGTTTTTGTCCTGTACTCATCCCGACGCCTTCCATTCCTATTTTGGTATTATACCCCAATGGATAATCCTGAATAAAATCCTTGATATTTGCAACATCGGCAGCATAAACTAATCGCTCTTTAATCAATTATATCAACACCAATTGCAATATTATTAGCAATAGTATCATTAAAAATAAAATCTTCCTGCATCACTGCACCCACGTGTGAACGCCATGTTTTTTGGGCAATATTTTTTAAGTCTGTCATTGCGAGGTACGAAGTAATCTCATCTTTCTTTATACTTAACACTATCTCCCCACTATTAGGCTCATAAAACTTCAATAACAATTTCATTAAAGTTATTTTTCCGCTTCCACTTGTACCCACAATAGCAGTTATTTTATTGGCTGGAATAATTAAATTTAGATTTTCTAAAACTGGAACATCAGACCCGATATACCGAAAACTCAAATCTTTTATCACGATATCCGCATTTTTCGGAATATCGTGTGTTTGGTATAGCTCTTGTTGCACTTCATCTTCCTTATCGTGAATTTCCGACAATCTTGCCAAAGAAATTTTGGCATCTTGAACCTCATAAACAAAACCGATTAAAAGACTAATTGATCCATCCAAACTACCAACAATACTAGATATTGCCATCATCATCCCAAGAGATATTTGTCCGCCAATAACTAATTTTGCGGATAAAAAAACTATAAAAATATTCTTGAGTTGATTAATTGTTGATGATCCTATACTTTGTGTTTGTCCAAGTATCATGCTTTTCATTGACACCCTAAATAACCGTGCCTGAATATACTCCCAACCCCAACGTTTTTGCTTTTCGGCATTATGCAACTTTATTTCCTGCATCCCGTTGATAAGTTCTATGACCTTACTTTGTTCTTGCGAAACCTCAGCAAAACGTTTGTAGTCTAAAATTTCCCTTTGCTTCAGAAATAAGATAATCCACAGAAAATACAAGGTACTTCCCAGAAAACAAACAAAAAATATTTGGAGACTATAAAATGCCAAAATACCTCCCATAATAACCATATTGACTATTGAGAACAAAACATTTAAAGATGAAGCTGTAAGGATGCGTTCTATACGATGATGGTCATTGATGCGTTGCATAATATCTCCTGTAAGTCTTACATCAAAAAACGAAATGGGTAAATTCATTAATTTAATAAAAAAATCGGATATCAAGGAAATATTGACTCGAGTAGAAAGATGCAACATAATCCAACTTTGGATAAGTTGCAATCCGGTACTTCCTATAAAAAGAAACAATTGGGCAAACAGAATTAAGTAAATAAAATGTATATTTTGATTCTGAATACCAACATCGACAATACTTTGAGTCAAAAACGGAAAAACAAGTTGCAGAAGACTCCCGACTGCTAAACCAATGCTAAGCTGAATTAAAAATGATTTGTATCTTAAAATATATTGAAACAATAAACCATAGCTAAGCCCTTTTTTAACCTCTTTATCAAATTCAGATTGGAAGAATTTTGGAGTTGGTTCGAGCATTAATGCGATTCCTTCTTCGGTAGTTTCGTCTGCATTGTTACCAATCCACAATTTTATGAACTCTTCTTTTTCATAGGTTATCAATCCAATTGCAGGATCGGAAATACAGAATTTTGAACTTCTTTTTAGTAATTTTGAAAATATCCCTTTAGAAACAGGAGGTGTTTCATAAAGCACCACGTAATGTTCTTTGTTCCAGTGTAAGATACAAGGCAAAGGAGCTTCTTCTAATTTTTTGAGGTTCAATTTTACTCCTAATGTTCTAAAACCTATTTTTTCTGCTGCATCACTCAAAAACATCATATTACTCCCTTGGCGTGTGGTTTCACTATAGGCACGTAACTTTTGAGTACTTAGCGTTTTTCCATAATACTTGGAAATAATTTTAAGGCAGGTAGGGCCGCAATCTTTTGATTCGCTTTGTTTAAAGTTGGGAAAAGTTTTCAAAAAAAATGAGTTAAATAATTACTTGTATGGATTTATTAAGAAGACCATTATTAATTTTTTTGAATATTAATTTTTCAAATTCAATAGTAGATTCATTTAAATCTTCTTCATCAAAATAAATTTTCAACTCATTAAACAATTCATTTATTGTACAACCGTTTCCTATGAGATTTAGAATTGTTAATTCTAAATCATCAATGATAGTGATTGAAAATCCTAAAGCATCACA
>CAILTC010000469.1 GCA_903837025.1 uncultured Bacteroidota bacterium
CATGCGATATGACAAACGAAGAGTTTGATTTGTCAATAAAAGGCAATATGAAATTGATTGTGCGTTTTGGAGATGCTTTCAATAATGACAACGAAGAGTTGCTCATTTTGCCACACGGAGAATTTCAAGTAGATATTTCACAATATATATATGAAATGATAGTACTTTCGGTTCCTTTAAGACGAATTCATCCAGGAGTTAAAGACGGAAGTTTAAAAACGGAAGCATTAACAAAACTGAAAGAATTGACATTAAAAGAGCAAAAAGTAGAGAAAAAAGAAGAACAAAAAGAAGAAAATATTGACCCGCGTTGGGACAAATTAAAGCAACTATTAACGGATAAATAATATAGTAAAATGGCACATCCTAAGAGAAAAATCTCGAAAACAAGAAGAGATAAGAGAAGAACACATTACAAAGCTACAGTAGCTCAAATCGCTACTTGCCCAATCACTGGGGAAGCGCATTTGTATCACAGAGCTTACTGGCATGAAGGAAAAATGTATTACAGAGGGCAAGTTGTTGTAGATAAATCTGCATCGGTTGCATAATGCGTTTTTGTAAATGATATTTAAACTCTCACATAGTGAGAGTTTTTTTGTTGATTATAATTTTCATTTAATTAGAAGTTCTAAAGTAATATCGTTTAGAATTTTTTTTGTACTTTTCAGATCTTTTAAAAATTTTGTCAATAGCGATATTTGACAAAAAACAATTGAATATAATGAATACAATTACAGCCGCAATTACAGCTGTTGGAGGTTATGTTCCAGATTTTGTTCTTACAAACAAAATTCTTGAAACAATGGTTGACACAAATGATGAGTGGATTACCTCCCGCACAGGAATAAAAGAAAGAAGAATTCTTAAAGACGAAGGGAAAGGAACTTCTTATTTAGCCATTAAAGCATCCCAAGATTTATTGACTAGAGGGAATATTGATCCATTAGAAATAGATTTAGTAATCGTTGCAACTGCAACACCAGATATGCTAGTGGCTGCTACGGCTGCTTATGTAGCATCAGAAATTGGAGCTACAAATGCTTTTGCATTCGATTTGCAGGCAGCATGCTCTGGTTTTTTGTACGGAGTTTCTGTTGCTTCAGCTTACATTCAATCCGGAAGATATAAAAAAGTACTATTAATTGGTGCCGATAAAATGTCATCAATTGTAGATTATGCCGATAGATCTACCTGTATCATTTTTGGAGATGGGGCAGGAGCTGCATTATTCGAGCCTAATTATGAAGGATTGGGGTTGCAAGATGAATATTTACGAAGTGATGGAATTGGTCGTGACTTTTTGAAAATTGAGGCAGGAGGATCACTTCATCCCACTTCTATTCAAACCCTTCAAGACAATAAACACAAAATTATTCAGGACGGAAAAACTGTTTTTAAATATGCCGTAACTAATATGGCCGATTCGAGTGAACTAATAATGAAAAGAAATAATTTGACTAATGAAGATGTCAAATGGTTAGTTCCTCATCAGGCAAACAAACGTATTATTGATGCCACGGCAAGCAGAATGAATTTGGATGATTCAAAGGTTTTAATGAATATAGAAAAATACGGTAATACAACATCGGCAACCATAGCATTAGTACTTAGTGATTTTGAAACGTTATTCAAAAAAGGAGATACAATAATATTGGCAGCTTTTGGAGGAGGATTCACATGGGGATCTATTTACTTAAAATGGGCATACGATAAAAAATAAATTTAAACTAAAAACAAATAATTATGGATTTAAAAGAAATTCAAAACCTAATCAAATTTGTGGCAAATTCGGGAGTTGCAGAAGTTAAATTAGAGATGGATGATGTAAAAATCACTATTAGAACTACTTTGGAAGGGAATGTGTCCGAAACCACTTATGTTCAACAAATTCCAGCTCAACCAGTTCTTCAACAAGCAGTAGCTCCTGTAGCGGCTCCTGTCGTTGCAACTCCAGCAGTAGTTGAAAATGCTCACTACATTACAATAAAATCTCCAATTATTGGAACTTTTTATAGAAAGCCATCTCCAGACAAACCAATGTTTGTTGAAGTAGGAACTTCAATTTCTAAAGGTGACGTGCTTTGTGTTATAGAAGCAATGAAATTATTTAATGAAATTGAATCTGAAGTTTCTGGTAAAATTGTAAAAATATTGGTAGACGACATGTCACCAGTAGAATATGACCAACCTTTGTTCTTAGTAGATCCATCATAATCAATTAGGAATTAAAAATTAAGAATTAAAAATCTCCTTATTGAAGCTTTTAATTCTTAATTCGTAATTTTTAATTTTTAATTTAAAAGAAGATGTTTAAAAAAATATTAATTGCAAATAGGGGAGAAATTGCGCTTCGTATCATTAGAACTTGTAAAGAAATGGGAATCAAAACAGTAGCCGTTTATTCTACTGCCGATGCCGAAAGTTTACACGTTAAATTTGCTGATGAAGCAGTTTGTATTGGGCCACCTCCAAGTAACTTGTCCTATTTGAAAATGTCTAGTATTATTGCCGCTGCCGAAATTACAAATGCAGATGCAATACATCCTGGATATGGATTTCTTTCTGAAAATTCAAAATTCTCAAAAATTTGTCAAGAGCATAACATCAAATTCATAGGTGCTTCTCCAGAAATGATTGACAGAATGGGGGATAAAGCTTCAGCAAAAGCTACAATGAAAGCTGCTGGAGTACCTTGTGTTCCGGGTTCTGATGGACTTTTAGAATCATTCGAACAAGCACAAGAACTTTCACGAGCCATGGGCTATCCAGTAATGCTAAAAGCAACTGCAGGTGGTGGTGGTAAAGGAATGCGTGCCGTTTGGAAAGATGAAGAATTACTGAAAGCATGGGAAGGTGCTAGACAAGAATCGGCAGCAGCTTTTGGAAATGACGGAATGTATCTCGAAAAATTAATTGAGGAACCTCGTCATATCGAAATTCAAGTTGTAGGTGATTCATACGGCAAAGCATGTCATCTTTCTGAAAGAGATTGCTCGGTACAACGTCGTCATCAAAAATTAACTGAGGAAACTCCATCTCCCTATATGACCGAGGAATTGCGTCAGAAAATGGGAGCAGCAGCGGTAAAAGCAGCTGAATATATTAAATATGAAGGCGCAGGAACAGTTGAGTTTTTGGTTGATAAACACCGTAATTTCTATTTCATGGAAATGAATACACGTATTCAGGTAGAGCACCCAATTACGGAACAAGTTATCGATTATGATTTAATTCGCGAGCAAATTATGGTTGCGGCTGGAATCCCAATTTCAGGAAAAAATTATTTACCTCAATTGCACGCCATCGAATGTCGAATTAATGCCGAAGATCCTTATAATGATTTCCGACCTTCACCAGGAAAAATAACCACGCTTCACATGCCAGGTGGTCACGGAGTTCGATTAGATACTCACGTGTATTCAGGTTATACCATTCCTCCAAATTATGATTCGATGATTGCTAAATTGATCACGACAGCTCAAACTCGTGAAGAAGCCATTAGCAAGATGAGAAGAGCTTTGGATGAATTTGTGATCGAAGGGATCAAAACTACCATTCCTTTCCATAGACAATTAATGGATGATCCAAGATATATTGCAGGTGATTATACCACCGCTTTTATGGATACTTTTAAAATGAATGATCCGGAATAAAACCTAAAGTTTATATCAAAAAAAATCCCAACTTCGCAGTTGGGATTTTTTTGTTTTTGAGGATTACTTACTAATGTTTATCAGTAATCTTTTTGGTTTAAATGATAAATAGGCTAGATGGATAGTCGTTTTTATTGAAATTTACAAAGTCTCTTTCAGCCACTTATAAAATTCTCTTTGCCAAACTAGTGCATTCTGAGGTTTCAAAACCCAGTGGTTTTCTTCCGGAAAATAGACAAATCTACTTTTTAGTCCTCGCAATTGAGCCGCTTGAAAAGCTTCTTGCCCTTGCCCGATGGGTACTCTAAAATCATTTCCGCCTTGAAAAATTAAGATTGGTGTATTCCATTTTTCGACAAAGTTCGCGGGATTAAATTTGGTGTACGTTTTTTGTGCTACAGCATTATCTTTTTCCCAATATGCCCCACCAAAATCCCAGTGGTTAAAAAAGACCTCCTCGGTGGTACCATACATACTTTGCGTATTGAAAACGCCATCGTGAGCGATGAAAGTTTTAAATCTATTATTGTGAATTCCGGCTAAATAAAATACGGAATAACCACCGTAACTAGCGCCTACGCAACCCAAACGACTTTTGTCTACATAATTTTCTTTAGCCACATCATCAATTGCCGAAAGGTAATCGTCCATAACTTGTCCGCCCCAATCTTTGCTAATTTGCTCGTTCCATGCTACTCCGTGACCTTGCATACCACGACGATTTGGCGCCACAACAATATATCCATTGGCCGCCATTAATTGAAAATTCCAACGGAAAGAGTAAAATTGTGTTAAGGCACTTTGCGGTCCGCCTTGGCAATAGAGTAGTGTAGGATATTTTTTTGTAGCATCGAAATTCGGAGGAAGAATAACCCAAACCAACATTTTTTTGCCGTCCGTTGTTGTGACGTATCTTCTTTCGGTTTTGCTTAACGCCAATGAATTATAGGTTTTTGTATTTACATTCGATAATTGTTTCCAACTTTTTTTCTTCAAATCGAATGAGAAAATTTCTGCAGCATGATTCATATCGCTTCGGGTCAAAATGATGGTGTCGCCTGCAAAACCTATAAAATGATCGACATCAAAATCGCCATTAGTAATTTGTTTGACGCTAATTGTAATTTTGGTTAAACCCGGAAAATTAACTTCAAAAAGTTGTTTTGTACCGTCAATTGGTGCAATAAAATAGACTTTTTTTCCATCAAGACTCCATTTAAAATCATCAACAGTTCCGTCCCAATTCGCCGTTAAATTGATTTTTATTCCTTTAAAATCAACAATAATATCATTTTTGTCTGCTTCATAACCGTCGCGTTTCATCTGTAACCAAGTTAAATCTCCCGATGGAGAAAAAGTTGGATTGGTATCGTAACCTAGATTATCTTCGGTTCTATTTGTGGTTTTCGCCGTGGCTAAATTGTATTCGTAAATATTAGTATTGGTACTCGTAGCATAAGCGGTACCTGATTTTTTCTTGCATACGTATAAAATACTTTTGCTGTCTGGCGACCAAATATAATCTTCGTTTCCGCCAAATGGTTTTTGCGGGCTGTCGAAATTTTCATCTTTTAATAGATCAATCCCAACGGAATTCTCCTTATTTTCTTTATAAAAAACATGGTTAAATTTACCTTCATTCCATTTGTCCCAATGGCGATAATCCAATCCGTTATAAACCTGAACATTCGATTTTTCTAATTCTGGATAAAAATCCTTTCCAAATACTTTGTCGATTTTTACTTCCTTGTCATAAACAATGAATTTTGAGTCAGGGGAAATATTTTTATCTTTCAATACATCCTTGGTGTCTTTTACTTCTGTTGCAACACCACCATTTACAGGAAGAGTATAAAATTTCGTTTCCGATTTATTTTCTTCGGCTATTGGGGTGCTCACTTTATAGACGATATTTTTCCCGTCCTTAGAAATGCCCAAAGCGGTAATTCTTCCTAGTTTCCAAAGTAATTCAGGCGACATTACATTTTGTGCCATTGTGTTTAAACTCATTATAATAAGGGTTAAAAGAAATATTTTTTTCATAATATCAATTGATTTAAAAGTTTTTAAAAGTACAAAATTCTAAAGGCTTTTAAAAATATTGTTGCAAACTAAATTTTGAAAACGGCATGTATTTATATACTTTTATAAAAATTTTAAGTTTTATAATAGTAAATGGCGACAAAAATTACCTCCACAAAAAAGAAACCATCCCCCAAAAAAGGA
The DNA here is from genome assembly GCA_903837025.1 of uncultured Bacteroidota bacterium. GTDB lineage: Bacteria > Bacteroidota > Bacteroidia > Flavobacteriales > Flavobacteriaceae > Flavobacterium. Next base: position 5,883 of record CAILTC010000469.1, read on the forward strand.
AATGAAAGTTTCAAAACTAAGCTTAGTCGTTTTTTATTCAAAGCAATTTTATGGTTTTTTGGACTTTCGATAGCTTCGGTGGTTTTATTCAAATATGTACCTGTTCCATTTACGCCTTTAATGGTGATTCGAGGCATTGAAAATAAAACAGCGTCGAAAGAAAATAATTTCAGTCATGATTGGGAACCTATCGGAAATATTTCTCTCAATTTACAAAAAGCGGTAATCGCCAGCGAGGACGGAACTTTTCTTATTCACAATGGTTTCGATTTTAAAGCTATGCAAAAAGCCTATACCAGTAATGAAAGAGGTCGGAAAATAAAAGGTGGAAGTACCATTTCGCAACAAACTGCCAAAAATGTTTTTCTTTGGCAGGGGAGAAGTTATTTACGTAAAGGACTAGAAGCTTATTTTACCGTTTTGATAGAATTAATTTGGGGTAAAGAACGCATCATGGAAGTCTATTTGAATAGTATCGAAATGGGTGACGGAGTTTACGGAGCTCAAGCTGCTGCAAAACATTGGTACCGAAAAGATGCAGCAAGTCTTACACCAATACAAGCCGCAGGAATTGCCGCGATATTACCCAGTCCAAGACGGTTTTCTGCAACAAGTTCTTCGTCTTATATCAATGGTAGAAAAGCAAAAATTGTTCGTGTAATGAAACAGATTGGCAAGATCAAATATTAAAATTCAATCCCAAAACGATATTTCGTCCTATGTTCGGAATTCCATCTGTTTTCAGGCGTGATAAATGGGCGATATAGGTTTTATTCAATATATTATTGCCGTTTAAATTGAAGTCAAAAGCAGTTTTTCCTATTTTTACTTTTCCGCCTAAGCCAAGATTCAACAAGGAATAACCATTTGATTTTGTTTCGAAACCACTCACATTATTTTGATTGAAAGTCGATGAAACATTCAATGTTGCGAAACCCTCATCCAACCAATTTTTAATTTTGAATTCGGTTCTAATGGTGTTATTCAAATTGTTTGCGGGAATTAAAGGCAAATAATCTCCGTTTTGTTTCACGCCGGTTACGGTTTCGAAACTAGTTTCAAAATGCAACCAATCTAACGGATGCGGGTGAAAATGAAGCCCAATTTCGCCTCCGTATAATTTGGCATTACTTTGAATATAATCATAAACATCAAAACCATTATTTTTAGTTCCAGCTGGCGAAGTGTATATATAATTGTTGATGTGATTGTAAAAACCATTGGCAAAAAACTCGAAATGACTGTTTTTATATTCTAAATTCAAGTCGGTTTGTACGTTTTGTTCGGTTTTCAAATCTGTGTTTCCCACTTCGTAGCGATTTGTTCCTTCATGCACGCCATTCGAAGATAGTTCGGCCAAATTGGGAGCTCTAAATCCTGAAGCAACATTGAGTCGCAAGGACAAATCATCGGCTAAATTTGTTTTGTATCCCAAGGAAGCATTATAACTTTGGTAGCTTTTGTTTATAGCTTGAAAATAACCTTCTTGACCTATAATTCCGTGAGCAGTTGTTGTAATAGCTCTATTGTCAAAGCGAATTCCCGCTTGAAATACATTCGATTTTAATTCGATATTGCCTGTTCCAAAAACTCCGAAATCATTTGTTGAAGCATCTGGGATTAAATAATTTATACCAGAATTGGCATTGGTTTGACTCATTCCTTGAATACCAATAATAGACTCAAATTTTCCGAATTTTGGTAAATGATATTTTGCATCGTAATTGATGGTGTTTAGTTTCATGTGTAAACTGGCAGTATTGCTATTTTCGAATTCGCTTCGATCATTGGCGATATAACCTAAATCAACATCTAATTTTGAATTTTGAAAGTAGAAAATTGTATTCAAACTCAATAAATTGTTGTAAACTGCCTGTTTTGGAAATGCAGTGTTTTTGGTTGTCGTTTGTTCAGCAATACCAGCATCTGGCATTCCTAAGTCTAATTTATTAAAATTATATCGAAAGGTACTTGAAAATTTGGCATTACTATAACCAATTCCAGTTTTGAAATCATTTTCGTTATACCGCGTATTAGTCACACGATCTCCATCAGGAATTGTATAATCCGAATGGGTATTATAACTGCCACGAACCAAGAATTTCCAGTTTTCTGTTGAAGTTTTTAATCCCAACGAAGAATTACTTCCCAAGGTATTCGAGAATAATTTTTGGCTAAAATTAGCATTGAAAGTATTCGCTTCGGCAAATTTTTCGGGATTAAAATACAAAACGCCACCCAAAGCATCCGAACCATAGAGCAAAGAAGCAGGCCCTTTTATGACTTCGACACTTTCGATACCGGAATCATTCAATCCTAATCCGTGTTCGTCGCCAAATTGTTGGTTTTCCATTCGAACTCCTTGCGAATAAACTAAAACCCGATTACCGCTCAATCCACGAATTACTGGTTTCCCAATAGAAGTACCAGTAGAAACTTGCGAAACTCCAGGAATTGTTGCCAATCCTTCGATTAATGTTGAAGTTCCCTTTTGTTGTAATTCTTTGATGGTTTCATGTTCAACTTTCATTACATTTTGGGATTGTATTTTGTTGAAAGCAGTAGAAACAATCACTTCATCCATTTGAAACGAAGTTTCTTTTAAGACAATATTCAAGAAAGATTCTTTGGTTTTAAGAACTATATTTTTGTTTTGGGTTTCAAATCCTACGTAAACAAATGTCAGTTTTAGGTTTCCGTTCGGAAGATTGCTAAAGTTATATTTTCCGTTCGCATCTGAAGTAGTTCCTTTGTGCAATTCGGGTGCATAAACTGAAACGCCTATAATCGCCTGGTTTTTTGCATCTGTAATTGTTCCTGAAACGGTGTTTTGAGCATGAAGTATTGTTGATAATCCTAAAAATAGGATGATAATTATTCTTTTCATTTAAAATGATTTATTGGTAAATACCTAACACAAATAAATTTTGAGTCTTTGGGGTTATACTTTAAACATTAAAAATTGGTGGTGCTCGAAGCGAAAAATAGCTTCCATTAAAATATTGGGTATTTTCTTTGAAATAAAAATTTGATATTCCAGCAGGAATAGCTGCTATTTTGAATTCGAAAGTCGGAAAATGAGTTGGGATAGATGTGCTAAAAGTGAATTCACAAATAGAACAATGTTCAAAACCGTTATGCTGATGGGTAAATTCGGTTTTGTGAAGATGGTTTTTGTGATGACAAATTTCTTGCGAAATTTCCGTTGCCAAATGTTCATAGCTGTGAATAGATTGAAAAAGTATTGAAAACAATACTACAATCATCAAAGTAAAATTAATTAGGACTAGTTTCTTTTTCACTTTGCAAATGTAAGGAAACATAAAAAAAAACCATTTGATTTAACAAAACTTAATGATTGTTAAAACAAATGGTTTTAAGTATTTATTTATTGATGATTACACCAAATTATGTGCTACTAAATATTCAGCAATTTGAATGGTATTTGTTGCAGCTCCTTTTCTTAAATTGTCTGCAACTATCCACATATTTAATGTATTGGCTTGGCTTTCGTCACGACGAATTCTACCTACAAAAACATCATTTTTGCCTTCAGCATATCTTGGCATTGGATACGTAAAAGTATCTAAGTTGTCTTGAACAACAACTCCATCTGTTTGACTCAAAATAGTTCTTACTTCGTTTACGTCAAAATCATTAGTAAATTCCACATTTACTGCTTCACTATGTCCACCAACAACTGGAACACGAACTGCTGTAGCTGTTACCGCGATATTGTTGTCGCCTAATATTTTTTTAGTTTCGTTAGATAATTTCATTTCTTCTTTGGTATACCCATTTTCTTCAAAACTATCGCATTGTGGAATACAGTTTCTGTTAATTTTGTATTTGTAAACCATGTCACCTTCTATTCCTGCACATTCATTTTCGAATTGTTGTACTGCTTTCACACCAGTTCCAGTGATAGATTGGTAAGTAGAAACAACAACACGTTTGATGTCGTATTTTTTATGTAAAGGTGCCAAAGCCAAAACCATTTGTATAGTAGAACAGTTAGGGTTAGCAATGATTTTATCTTCTTTTGTCAATTCGTTCGCGTTAATTTCTGGAACGATTAATTTTTTTGTTGGATCCATTCTCCAAGCCGATGAATTATCGATAACAGTTGTTCCCGCTGCCGCAAATTTTGGTGCCCAATCTAAAGAGGTTTGTCCACCTGCTGAGAAAACAGCAATTTCAGGTTTCATATCTACAGCTGTTTGTAAACCAACTACAGTATATTTTTGACCTTTAAATTCGATTACTTTTCCAACTGATTTTTCAGACGCTACTAGAATTAATTCCGTGAACGGAAAATTTCTTTCTTCTAATACTTTTAACATTATTTCGCCAACCATTCCAGTGGCGCCTACAACTGCAATTTTCATATTCTATTATTTATTTTTTAATAACTTATTTTCTAATGCAAAAGTAAGTAATAACTATTTTAAAACAAGCGCGTTCACAAAAAATAACAAAATGTTATAAATGTAACAAAATAGAAAAACCACGCTTTTGACGTGGTTTGGTTTGAATGTATAATGTAGAGGAAATTATTTTTTCAACAAATCTCTAATTTGGATGAGTAATTCTTCTTGCGTAGGTCCAGCAGGGACAACAGGAACAACTATTTCTTTCTTTTTTGCTTTTTCAGCATATCTTAAAACGATAAAAATAAACAGTGAAATGATCACAAAATTAATGGTGGCTTGCACCAAATTTCCATAAGTCATCACGCTAGCACCCGCTTTTTTAGCTGCGGCTAAATTTTCATACGTTTGTCCGTTCAATGAAATATATTTTTGCGTAAAATCTATTCCTCCTGTTAGTAAGCCTATAAGGGGCATGATAACATCGTCAACGGCAGAGCCAATAATTTTCCCAAAGGCAGCACCAATAACTACAGCTGTTGCTAAACTTAATACATCGCCTCTTAATAAAGAAGCTTTAAAATCACTGAAGAATCCCATAATTAATAATTTTTTTGATTAGAATTTTTTTTGTAAAAAACTAAATTAGTAAAAAAATTAATACAAATGAATAAATGAGTGTACTATTATTCTCTATAAAATATACGCTTTACCCTTTGTGAAATACTAGTGAGTATTTCGTAAGGAATTGTATTTAATTGCGAGGCTATAAATGATACGGTTGGGCTTTCGCCAAAAAGGATGACTTCATCACCTTCTTTGCAGTTTATTGCTGTGATATCTACCATTAACATATCCATACAAACACTTCCTATGATGGTGGCTTTCGATTTATTTATAGTTACAAAACCCACGCCATTACCCCAATGTCTCGAAATACCATCTGCATAACCAATAGGAATTGTGGCGATTTTTGTTGGTTTCTCAGCTATGAATCGTCTTCCATAACCTACACTTTCTCCAGTATCAATGTTCCTGATTTGTGAAATGACGGATTTTAAAGTGCCTACATTCTCTAATTCTTTTTGTTCTTCAGTATCATTTGATACGCCATAAAGTCCAATACCAAGGCGAACCATGTCATATTGAGCTTGCGGAAAGTTTGTTATTCCAGATGTGTTTAGGATATGACGAATTGGTTTTATTTGCAATTCGCGCATCAGTTTTGAGGATAATTTTTCGAATAATTCAATTTGAGAAATTGAAAATTTCCTTTGCTCAAATTCATCACTTGTTGCCATGTGCGAAAGTATACTTCGCACTTCAATATTTTTATTGTTCTTTAAAGTCGTAATTAATTCCGGCATATTTTCTTCCTCAAAACCCAAACGATGCATTCCGGTGTCGAGTTTAATATGAATTGGGAAATGTTTTAATTTTCGTTTTTCTGCAATTTTCAAAAAGGCATTTAATCATTTGATACGCCATAAAGTCCAATACCAAGGCGAAC
>CAILTC010000470.1 GCA_903837025.1 uncultured Bacteroidota bacterium
ATTCATACTTTATCCTACTCAAAATATATGGAACTTTATTTTACTTGATCAAATCAACGGAAATACCTGGCAAGTTCAATGGTCAATAGAAGAAAAAAATAGATTAATTATTCCAATCAGATAAGAATTAAATTTTGCCAAACACATAACATGGGCTTAGCTTCATAGCAGCGTTTTTATGTGCTCGATAGTTCAAGTTTTTTTACATAACTTCAACCATATTAAACAAAATTACTCAGCACCGAAATCACAGCACCGTTGAAAAACCTAGACTTTGACGGCATATTTTGCATAACTATCGTTATAAAACAGTTTAATGGATTACAAAGCATTATTTACATTGATTATATTGGTCTTAATTCTGATTGTGATTATATATCAGAATATTCACGACCAAAAATTACTGGAGACTGTTACAAAAACTCATCGTGGTACTCGAACAGAACGACTGATGGTTTTAAAACTTCTGAAATCAGGAATTCCTCACCAAACTATTTTTCATGATTTGTATATAAAAAAACCTGGTAATCAATATTGTCAAATTGACATAGTTGTTGCTACTAAAGTTGGCATAATTGTTTTTGAAATAAAGAAATACAATGGTTGGATTTTCGGTTTAGCAAATCAAAATCATTGGACACAAGTTTTAGCTAATAGAAGGCATAGATACCGCTTTTACAATCCAATACTTCAAAATAAAAAGCATATAATAGATTTGAAAAAACAATTACCTCAATTTCAAAATGTTCCTTTCTATTCAATAATTGTGTTTTTTGGTGACTGTAGTTTTAGAAATCTTGATTATGTTCCTAATAGTACATTTTTGGTAAAATCTTCTAGAGCAATCAAAGTAGTGAATGAAATTTTAGAACAAAATGAGGTAGCGAAATATACTAGTAAAAGAGAAATCGTGAATCTTTTGCAATCCGCTTCTTTAAATGGAGAAAATGAAGAGATTAAAAAAACGCATATTAAAAACATAAAACAGAACTTCGGATATTAAACCCCGCTAACGCGAGCGCAATTTCGTTAAGTTAAGAAAAAATTATCTCGGTTTTGTCATTCCGACGAAGGAGGAATCTCATTAGTTGCTCAATTTTATTGCTCTCATTGTGTGATTTCTCCTTCGTCGAAATGACAAAAAAAGCCCCCCGCTCCCTCACTAATCCTATCGTGTGGAAGTCTCGAGAGCAAAAAGAAAACATAAATAAAAAATGAATTTATAATATAAAAGTAGTTCAACGAGTTTTGAAAAATACCATACCATACGAAAGGATTCGTGCGGGAGCGGGGTCATACTCCAAAACAGTGAGTATATTCAGCATTATAAAAAATCGCTAATTTTAATGGAAATTTTAAAATAAAATAGAATTTTCAAGACCAATTTGTCATTCCGTAGGAATCCCAAAACTCCTGAATTAGATTCCTACGGAATGACAAATTGTAGTTGACTATTTAACATATAGAAATCTCAAAACCCATAAATTAGATTCCTACGGACTCGAGAGCAAAGCTCGAACAGGCTATAAATAACAAATTGCAGTTGACTATTTTATGACAAATGATAGGTGAAATTAAATTTTAAATTAATTTATCATTAAAAACTTACCATAGCCGCATTTTAATGTCTTTTTTCTCGTCTATTATCTATTTTAAATTTTATATTTAGCCTTTAATTATTAATAGAGAAGGTATGTTTTGGTTTCATGAAGATTTAGAACGATTAGAAAAAGAAATAGCTGCATTAGAATACAATCCGAAATTGGTTTTTTACGGGAGTTCTACCTTCACTTTATGGAATGAATTAACCACGATTTTCAAAGAACACAAACCCATCAATTTAGGATTTGGAGGCTCTACACTTGCTGCATGTACCTGGTTTTTTGATCGTGTTTTTAAAAACATAAAGGACATCGAGGCAATAGTGATTTATGCCGGAGAAAATGATTTAGGAGAAGGAAGGCATCCTGAAGAAGTCGTGTTGTATTTAGAAAATTTATTAGCTAAAATTAGAACCAAATACGGAAGCATTCCTTGTACTTACATTTCGATAAAACCGAGTAAAAATCGTTGGCATTTGGCAGGAAGTATCCGATATACGAATAGTAAAATTGAAAATTTAACCTCAAAAGATTTGAATTTTCATTATGTAACTATTTACGATTTAATGTTGGATAAAAATGGAAATCCAAAAGATGCTTATTTTATCGAAGACGGTCTACATTTAAACCAAGTCGGTTACAAATTATGGGAGGAAATTTTAAAAAAACATCCTGAAATTTTCCCAAAAAAAAACATTCAAGAAAAGATTAAAACAGGTATTTTTCAATATTGAAAAAAAAATAGTTTCATGAAAAGAGAATATCATAAATGGTATAGTCCAAACCTTGAAAAAGAGATGGAACTCCTTATATTCGGTCATGCAGGCGCAAAAGTATTGTTTTTTCCTCCACGAATGGGGCGTTTTTTCGATTATGAAAATTGGAAAATTATTAGCGTTTTAGAGTCTAAAATCAAAAATGGGGACTTGCAGTTATTTTGTGTAGATAGTGTTGATTTAGAGTCTTTTTATAACAGTTTCAAACACCCTGGTTATCGAATTTATCGACATATTCAATACGAGAAATATGTACTTACCGAAGTATTGCCTTTGGCAAATTTGATTAATCCAAACCAAAATATTATTTCGGCAGGTTGTAGTTTAGGCGCCTATCATGCTGTAAATGTAGCCATGCGCCATCCACATTTATTTTGCAAAGTTGTGGGGATGAGTGGTCGATATGATCTTACAAAATCCAAGGGGTATTTTGAAGATTTACTTAGTGGCTATCATAATGATTTTGTTTATTTTAATATGCCCAATCAATTTTTAAAAAACATTGAAGATCCTAATTTAATACATCAATTGGATCAAATGGATATTATTCTGGCAGTTGGAAAAGAAGATCCTTTTTTAGATAGTAATTACCAACTTTCGAGTATTTTGAACGAAAAAGGAATCTGCCATCAATTGATCGAATGGGATGGAGAAGCCCACCAAGCGTGCCATTGGCGAAGAATGGTACAGTTATATTTGTGAGAGAAAAGTTGGAAACTATTGAAGTTCATTCGTTCAGAAAAAACTTGAATCCACAAAAAAAGAGACTCAAAAAGCCTCTTTTTTTATGTAACCTTGAACTGTAATTAATAACTTTCCGCAACAACTTCGGCATCAAATTCCATGGCATCTTCCGTTTCTACAGCGCTATTTTCAGGCTTGGAAGCTTTGAGGGCATTGAACTTTTCTAATTGTTCTAAATCTCCTTCTTCACCAGAAAAATAAGGAAAAACATCCAAAATCGGAGATTCCGAAATAGCCGGAAT
>CAILTC010000471.1 GCA_903837025.1 uncultured Bacteroidota bacterium
AGATTCGATTCGCGTAATCGTGGTTGAAAAAGGATTTTATCACTGAAAAAAGAGGGAAAATACGCTTTACCCATTCTTGGCACGCAGATTCTAGCTGATTCTAGCTGATTTTTGCAGATGATAATATCAAGGAATTATTTGAATGCTGGTTTTTATACTATAATAGTATCAAAAGAATCAAGTAAACGTATAGCTATTCTATATATAAGGAGAAGTATTTTGAAATTGCTTTGTTCTTGGCATTCAATCCTGCGTTAGGGATAGTAGCGGAAAGCCCACAGGCACGCCTTTCGGGGCGTGGCGAGGACTTGTAGTGGATAGCCCGACCCTTTATAAAGACAAAAGAGGCTATTTCCTGCGGGAAATAGCCTCTTTTGTCTTTATAAAGGGAACGCCCTAAAAATCTCATTTATTGGTTTTAACAGCTTTGGCTACCCAAAAATCATTAAGATTGTTATAATCTATTGGGATTACGGGAGGTTGATTTATTAATCGGCCAGAATCAAATGCGCGTACTAATATGGTTTCTATTAGAAAATCCTCATTGTCTTGATAAGGTGCGTAAGGCGTTTTTAGATTAATATCGAACATTCTGGCGGCTGTATTAGACCAAAAGGCTTTCCAGCTACTTTTGAGGTTTCGTATTAGATCATAAGTTGTGATACCAGTTTGCCTATGAATTAGCTTTACTAGTATTTGCCCTTGCTTGCGAGAGAGTTTTTTTAGTTTGGCTTCAAATTCATTGGTTAAGTAATCTTCTATTATTTTAAAAAATTTCTTTTTATCCCTATTATTAGTAAGGCTTGCCATTCCTCTATTAAGATTGGTTAATCGTTCGGCGGCAAGTTTAGCGTACGGATAGGTCGCATAAACTCGATTTCGCAAAAGGAGAAATTGTTTTTGAGCCTCGGGGTTGAGTTTCTCCTTATAGATAACAATTTCTTCTAAATGAATGGTGTCACCAAGTATAGAGTCCTTTTCAGTCAAGACATATCCCATTTTATTGGTGTCTTTCTGGATGACTTGTGCACCAGCAGAAATTGTAATTAAAAGAAAAAGTATTAGATATTTAGTAATCTTCATTTTGGGAAAAATTTTATGTCACAAAATTATACATTATATATACAACTGTAATGCCAAATTTATAATTTAGCAAAAAATAATTTTATGAGTTCAAAATCGATATTAAAAGAGACCTCTCTTACGTTTTTAGAAAACTATCTTAACAACGCCTCTCCTACTGGTTATGAAAGTGAAGGTCAAAAACTTTGGATAGAATATGTAAAACCATATGTAGATACATTTATTACGGATACATACGGAACTGTGGTGGGAGTTATTAATCCTGACGCTCCATATAAAGTAGTTATTGAGGGTCATGCTGATGAAATTTCATGGTATGTGAATTATATTACTGAGGATGGATTAATTTACGTGATTAGAAATGGTGGTTCAGATCACCAAATAGCCCCGTCGAAAAGAGTAAATATTCACACCAAGAAAGGAATTGTAAAAGGTGTTTTTGGTTGGCCTGCCATTCATACGCGTAATCGCGGAAAAGAAGAAACAGCCCGAATAGACAATTTATTCATTGATATAGGCTGTTCTAAAAAAGAAGAAGTAGATGCACTTGGCGTTCATGTGGGCTGTGTAATCACGTATCCCGACGAATTTATGGTCTTAAACGAAAACAAATTTGTTTGTCGCGCCATTGATAATAGAATGGGCGGATTTATGATTGCCGAAGTGGCTCGTTTGCTGCATGAAAACAAAATTAAACTTCCTTTTGGATTATATGTTACCAATTCGGTACAAGAAGAAGTAGGTCTTCGTGGTGCCGAAATGATTACAAAAACCATCAACCCTAACGTTGCTATCGTAACTGATGTTTGCCATGATTCTACTACTCCAATGATCGAAAAGAAAATCGAAGGGGAGATAAAAATTGGCAACGGTCCGGTAATTACGTATGCACCAGCGGTTCAGAATAACTTGAGAGAACTTATCCTAAACACTGCTGAAAACAATAAAATTCCATTTCAACGATTGGCTTCTTCTCGAGTGACAGGAACTGATACCGATGCTTTTGCTTATAGTAACGGAGGAGTAGCATCGGCACTTATTTCGCTACCACTAAGATATATGCATACTACAGTAGAAATGGTGCATCGTGACGATGTTGAAAATGTAATAAAACTGATATATGAAACTTTATTGAAGATAGAAAACAACGAAACGTTTTCTTATTTTAAATAAAACTAGTTTAAATGTTAATTTGGTTATTCGTTTAACCGATTAAACAAATAACCAAATTAACAAATAACATTTCCATGAAAATTTTAATACTCGAAGACGATTTTACATTATCAAAAGAGATTGTGACTTTTTTTACTTCAAAATCTTTTGAGTGTATTCCGTTTTATGATGGTTTGATGATTCTCAAAAAATACAAGGCCACTGAATACGAGATAAGTATTCTGGATATTAACGTTCCAGGCAAAACCGGAATTG
>CAILTC010000472.1 GCA_903837025.1 uncultured Bacteroidota bacterium
AGGATATTTTTTCAGTCTCCGACTGAACATTGAAAACAAATTAAATTACTAAAATGAAATATAAAATGCTGGTTGTAGATATGGACGACACCTTGTTGACAGACGACCATAAAATATCCGATGAAAATGCAGTCATGCTTTTAAAAGCTCAGGAAATGGGCGTTTATGTAGTTTTGGCCTCTGGCAGGCCCACATCGGCAATGATTGATTATGCAAAAGAATTGCAATGTGATGTCTATAATTCCTTTATGATTTCGTTTAATGGTTCTACGATTACCGACTTAAAAGAAGATAAAGTGCTTTTTGAACACGCTTTAACCAAAGAACAAATCCATTCCCTTTACGATTTTAGTCAGCAAAATAACACCCATATAATCACTTATTTGGATGGGAAAATTATCAGCGAAAGTCATTCGGAATACATTGATATCGAAAGTACCATCACAGGTTTAGAACATATTATTGTTCCAAATTTTAAAGAAGCCGTAACCACTTCGGCAGTGAAATGTTTGTTGCTCGAAGAACCAAGTTATCTCAAAAATGTTGAATCAGTATTAAAAGCTGCAATGCCCGATTTGAGTGTTTGTATGTCGAAACCCTTTTTCCTCGAAGCCGCACCAAACGGTGTTGACAAAGGAGCTGCTATTCGAATTCTAGCCGAAAAACTTAATATTCTTCCAAGTGAAATCATCGCCGTAGGAAATGCCGGTAATGATTTAACGATGGTACAATATGCCGGTTTGGGTGTTTGGGTAGATAATGTTGATGCTGAATTAAGAGAATTTGGCGATGTAATTGTTGCTTCCAACAATGATCACGGTGTTGCCGAAGTGGTTCGTAGATTTATTTTGGACGAAACAATTTTTTAAAAATAATAGGATACAAATGGATAACCGTTTGTTTCAACTCAACTATTTTTTTTAAGGAATTCAGCGAGTTCCAAATCAATATAATCAGGGATATTATATTTTCTTCTTTTGAGTTCCGAATAAGCGACTAATACGGATATGCTATCATATTCTCTCCATAGATGAATCACCGTAATTAAATATTTGTCGCTTAAAAGTATAGTATCGGTCTTAATTTTTTTCATTTTTGTCAATTCTAATCATTATTTCTAATGGTTAATTGAGACAAATTTGAACTAATTCGTAATAGCTTCTTTACGGTTTTCCTCATTTTGGAAAAATAAAGACTTTGTTGAGGTGTTACCGATGCAACTCGAAGATTTATTTATTCCATAAAAAGTGGAGAAATTCTATTTTTTTAATTCTGTTATCTTTCGTTTTTTTTTTTTTTTTTACTTTTCAAGTAATTGATTCTCGGATAGACTGGTTGCTCTAATTTTTCATGATTAATTTCGTTTTGTATCACCTAGAAAAGAGTAGGTTTAGCGCTTATTTTTTGAAATGAAATATTTTTTTAATAAAAAAATTATGGTTTCAAATTTTACAATTGCCCAATTCCTCAATTAACCTATCTTTGCCACTTTCAAAAAAGGTTCAGTTTTCAAGCAACTTTATCCTTTAGAACATTAAACTTTAAACAAAAATTAATGATTACAGTCAACGATATCTCCGTTCAATTTGGCGGAACCACTTTATTTAGTGATGTTTCTTTTGCCATCAACGAAAATGACAAAATTGCCCTTATGGGTAAAAACGGAGCGGGAAAATCAACGCTTTTAAAGATTATTGCCGGTCAAAGCAAACCTTCGACAGGAAATATTTCGGCACCAAAAGAAGCTGTAATTGCTTATTTGCCGCAGCATTTATTGGCGCAGGACGGATCAACCGTTGTCGAAGAAGCTTCGAAAGCCTTTGGTGAAGTTTTCTCTATGAAAGCCGAAATCGACGAAATCAATGAGCAATTGACCATTCGTACCGATTATGAAAGTGATGCCTACATGAAATTGATCGAAAGAGTTTCCGACTTAAGCGAAAAATTCTACGCCATAGAAGAAGTCAATTACGAAGCCGAAGTCGAGAAAATTCTAATTGGTTTAGGTTTTGTTCGCGAAGATTTCAGCCGTCAAACCTCCGAGTTTTCTGGTGGTTGGAGAATGCGCATCGAATTGGCCAAAATCCTTTTGCAAAAACCAGACTTGATTTTGCTCGATGAGCCTACCAACCACATGGATATCGAAAGTATTCAATGGTTAGAGGATTTCTTGATTAATTCGGCGAAAGCCGTTGTGGTGATTTCGCACGATAGAGCTTTTGTTGATAACATCACCAATCGTACGATTGAAGTTACGATGGGGCGAATTTATGACTACAAAGCCAAATATTCTCATTATCTCGAACTTCGAAAAGATCGAAGAGTGCATCAGCAAAAGGCTTATGACGAGCAACAGCGTATGATTGCTGATAATAGAACTTTTATAGATCGTTTTAAAGGGACGTTTTCCAAGACCGATGCCGTTCAATCGCGTGTGAAGATGTTGGAGAAACTAGTTATTGTTCAGGTCGATGAGGTTGACACTTCGGCATTAAAACTGAAATTTCCACCAGCAGCACGTTCGGGACAATATCCTGTAATTGTTAAGGATTTATCTAAATCCTATGGCGATCATGTGGTTTTTGAAAACGCCAATATGGTTATCGAACGAGGCGAAAAAGTAGCTTTCGTAGGGAAAAATGGTGAAGGAAAATCGACGATGATTAAAGCAATTATGAAAGAAATCGAAATCAATGGCGGAAGTCTTGAAATCGGTCATAATGCTCAAATTGGTTATTTTGCCCAAAACCAAGCTTCATTATTAGATGAAAATGCTACTATTTTCGAAACCATTGATGACATTGCCGTGGGTGATGTTCGAACGAAAATCAAGGATATTCTAGGTGCGTTTATGTTTCATGGTGACGATGTGACCAAGAAAGTAAAAGTGCTTTCGGGTGGAGAGAAAACGCGTTTGGCCATGATAAAATTATTGCTAGAACCTGTTAATTTATTGATTCTAGATGAGCCTTCGAATCACTTGGATATGAAAACCAAAGACATTATCAAAGATGCGCTTCGTGATTTTGATGGAACTTTAATCTTAGTTTCGCACGATCGTGATTTCTTAGACGGTTTAGCAACCAAGGTTTTCGAATTTGGAAACAAACGTGTCAAAGAACATTTTGAAGATATTACCGGTTTCTTGGCACACAAAAAAATGGAAAATCTTCGAGAAATCGAGAAGTAAGATTTAGACATTATTTATTCTAAATTAATAAAAAAAATAAACCATTAAGAAAATTAAGTTTAGCCTTAATAGAACGTAATTTCTTAATGGTTCAAAAGAAAAATAATTTTATTTATAGCCGTATTCCAGGAGGAAGTAATTCTTTGTAAACGGGATTTTTTTTAAAGAAAACTACAATTTTAGGAAGTATAGGAACCACTTTTAGCTTTCTTTCAATGGCAATTGCCATAATGTTTTTGAGTAAATTTGAGATAAATATTTCGTCCTCAAATAAATCAGGAACATTAATTTTGGTTAAAAATATTTTTTTCTCCTGAAAAGAATATTCAACAGTAACTAATCCTTTTTGGGTTATCGTTTCAAATTGTCGGGCAAAAGTGTTGTCCTTGATTTCAATAATGACTGCTGATTCCATGAGATTTGTTTTTTCCTTTGGTACTTGAGTATAAGTAATTGGATTGTCAACTTCAATTTTACCTTTTGGAGAAACAATGCTGGTAAAGGTAATGATTTGATTTTCAGTATCAAATGATTGTTGATGCTATTCTTCTATACGGTCTGTATGTTGTGATTTTTGATAATATAATCTTGGATTTGAATTTGGTTTCAATAAAAAAAATTAATTTTATGCAAAATTCGTGAATTAAAATTTGTGTGCTATTTTTAAAAACCAATTATGAGTAAAATACCTGTTTATTTTATGCCAGGATTAGCCGCAAGTGCTGAAATTTTTGAGCGGATTGTACTTCCGGAATCCGTTTTCGAAGTGGTGCTTTTAGAATGGGAAATTCCATTAGATAAAGAGACTTTATCTGATTACGCCAAGCGTATTACGATGAAAATTATTCATCCGAATCCAGTTTTAATCGGGGTTTCCTTCGGCGGAATTCTGGTTCAGGAAATGGCACGGTTTATCAAAACCCGTAAAGTAATTATTATTTCGAGTGTCAAAAGTAATTTGGAATTTCCAACAAGTATGAAGTTGGCAAAAACTACGAAAGCCTATAAATTGATTCCGACAAATTTGCTTGCTAATGTAGAAAGTTTGTTGAAGTTTTCTTTTGGATCCAAGATAAATCAGCGACTCCGATTATATGAAAAATTCCTTCGCGTTCGCGATAAACGCTATTTAGATTGGGCAGTGGAGCAAGTTGTTTTGTGGGACAGAACAGTTGCAGATACAAACGTAATTCATATTCATGGCGATACCGATGATGTTTTTCCTATAAAAAATATTCAAAATTGCATCGTTGTCAAAGGCGGAACTCATGTTATGATTTTGAGTAAATACAAATGGCTTAATGAAAATTTGCCTAAAATTATTTTAGAATAAAAAAATGCCACAAATTACACGAATCAAATTGGTGTAATTTGTGGCAAGCCTAACCTCAGAGAAAAGAGAGGAGAGGATTATATTTTCTTCATCTGATCTTTCATCATTTTAATCTGATCGGTCAACATATTCTGCTTGTCTAGTTTTTTAGCTTCATTTAGCAAGTTAGTCGCTTCTAGTTTTCTTCTTCTAGACATGGCAACTCCTGCTAAATTCAATTTGGCAACAGCCAAATCCATATCCATTGACAATCCCAATTCGATAGCTTTCTTGAAATATTTTTCCGCTTGGTTGATATTCGTTTGCGAAAGCATGATTCCGTGCAAATAGTTGAAGTATCCTTGTTGTTTTCTTACCAAAGCCGTTTCAGGATTTTTGATGTAAGTTAACCATTTTTGAGCGCCAGAAAAATCCTGTTTTCTCAATTTTAAGAAAGCCAACAAAATAAATTCGTTTTTAAAATAAAGAAATATCGGAATTGCAGTCAATAATAATAGAAAAATTCCGTTACCGATATTAGATTCGGTAAATTGCCAAACAGCTGTAGCCACTATAAGTCCGGCGATAATAAGTTTGATGTTTTTATGAAACATGATGTATAAATTTAAGATTGCAAAGATAGTAAAAGGAATTGAAAAAAAATTTATAAAACCACTTGCCAGAAATAAAAGTCTTTGTATATTTGCACTCGGTTTTAGAATAACAAAATTCAAAATCACAACCACATCGTAATTACATTTTTAAAGATACAAAGCAATGAGCAAAAGAACGTTTCAACCATCGAAAAGAAAAAGAAGAAATAAGCACGGATTTATGGACAGAATGGCTTCTGCAAATGGAAGAAAAGTCCTAGCGCGTCGTAGAGCAAAAGGAAGACACAAATTGACAGTTTCTTGCGAACCAAGACACAAAAAATAATGTTTTTATAAACATACATAAAGGCGTTACTGTTATTAGTATCGCCTTTTTTTATATCTCATCGTGAATAAAAGGTTAAATGTTTAGAGTTTAAGGTTTAAAGTTGTGCAACTAACTTCAAAACCGATATTTTAAACAAACAATAAAACAATAAAATAACTACACAATGCCAAAAGACAATTCAATAAAATCGGTTTTAATAATAGGTTCAGGTCCAATAGTTATAGGTCAGGCTTGCGAATTTGATTATGCAGGTTC
>CAILTC010000473.1 GCA_903837025.1 uncultured Bacteroidota bacterium
AATTGAATATCTTTGGTTTTTTGATGGCTTTTATTGGAGTGTTTTATGGGGATATTCAATAATTGAATCCCATTAGGACTATAAATATAAGTTCGGTTTCTATTCGTCTGCTTTTGAAAATTATCTTCTATTTCGAACATAATACGATCTGCCTGCGATAGTGCCGTAAGATGGCTAATCGAAGGGAAATAGGTAGGGTGAATTAGGAGGTTCATTTTATTATTTGTTTAAGGTTTAAAGTGTAAGGTAATGCGATAACTTTAAACCTTAAACTTTAAAACTTTTTGACTAATTTTTTTTCTCTTGTCTTTTTTTCCAAAAATAGTCACCCACAAAAAAGGCAACCAAGGCTAATAAGAAAAGTTTGAAATAAGATTGAGGTTGACCGTCTCCACCAACGGTTGTAAATAAACGTTCCCAACGAATTTTATGGAGTCCTTTGCCGTTCGTATCCCAACTCATCCAAATAAAAATGGGTTTACCTACAACGTGATCTTCTGGTGTGTAACCAAAATAACGGGCGTCTAATGAGTTATGACGATTGTCTCCCATCATCCAATAATAATTCTGTTTAAAGGTGTAAGAGGTTACTTTTTGATCATTGATATAAATCGCATCTCCATCAACTTTCAATTTATTACCTTCATATTCGGTAATAATTATTTTGTAAAATGGAAGTGATTTTTTATCCAAAGCCACAGTTTTTCCTGCTTGTGGAATATAGATAGGTCCAAAATTATCACAACTCCAATTGTTCGTTACAGAGGGTTTTCCATCTTGAAAATCAGGAAAAATTCCATCTTCTGGGCCTTTTTTAATATATCTAATAACAGCTTTAATACCGGGAACATTTTTAAATCTTTCTGCATTCGCAAAGGTAAGAGCTGTTATTCCAACTGTATCTTTTTGTTTGCTAACATAATTGATACCGTCTGTAACATTCATATCTTTAAAAAGATAATCAAAATCAATTGGAGTTTTTCCATCTAAAACCAATTTGTAGGAATATTGAGGTTTTGCTCTTTCAGGCAAAATCAATTCTTTTCCGTTGATAAAAACGATACCATTTTTTATTTGCAAACTGTCACCAGAAATTCCCACACAACGTTTTACATAGTTGGTTTTCTTGTCAGTTGGTTTGTCATATCTTTTATCGGCCTTGATATACATATTAAATAAGGTGTCTCTTGGCCAGTTGAAAACGACAATATCATTGTTTTTTATTTTTTCGAAACCAGGAAATCTAAAATAAGGAAGTTGAGGCCAACTTAAGTACGATTTTATTTTTGCAACAGGAATTGAGTCATGAACCATTGGTAAGGCAACTACAGTCATCGGAACACGGGGACCATAATTGACTTTACTCACGAATAAAAAGTCGCCAACTAGTAAGGATTTTTCCAAAGAAGACGAAGGAATCGTGTAAGGTTGTATAAGGTAAGTGTGAACCAAAGTGGCAACAATAATTGCGAAAAGTAATGAACTAACCGTATCGGCAGCTTTATTTTCAGGATTTAAACTTCGGTCTTTTACATGTTCTAATTTTTGGGTGTAATTAACATATATGATATATAAACCACAAGTCGCTATTCCTAAGAAAGTATCTAAACTTGATCTTTTACCGAAACTTCTCAAGGTTTCTATCCAAATAACAGGAAACATAATCAAGTTGATGATTGGGATAAAAAGTAATACAGTCCACCAAGTCGGGCGACCAATAATCTTCATTAAAACGATGGCGTTATATACCGGTATTGCGGCTTCCCAGCTTTTTCTGCCAGCTGCTACATATAATTTCCAAGTTCCTAAAAAATGAACTACTTGCACCAGCAAGAAAAACACAAACCATTGATATAGTGTCATAATACGTTTATTTGTTTAATTGTTTATTTGTTAATCGTCTATTTGTTTAACGAATAAACAAATAAACGGTTAAACTATTTTAAGTCTAATACATCTTTCATTGCAAAAACACCTTGTTTTCCAGCAATCCATTCGGCGGCGATTACGGCTCCAAGAGCAAAACCATCGCGATTATGTGCGGTGTGTTTTATTTCGATTTCGTCTACTGTCGAATGATAAGTAACCGTATGTGTTCCTGGTACATCTGCAATTCTTAGTGCTTCAATCTGAATCTCATTTTCCTTTGGTTTATCCAATGTCCAATTTGTGTAATTGCTATTTTCAATAACTCCTTTTGCCAATGAAATAGCTGTTCCGCTTGGAGCATCTAGTTTTTGAGTATGGTGAATTTCTTCCATATCAACGCGATAGGAATCAAATTTCGAAATCATTTTTGCTAAATATTCATTGAGTTCAAAGAAAATATTCACACCTAAACTAAAGTTAGAACTCGATAGAAAAGCACCTTTTTTCTCTTCGCAAAGTGCTACCATTTCGTCATAACGATCTAGCCAACCAGTCGTTCCAGAAACCACGGGTACATTAGCATGAAAACAACTCGAAATATTCGTAACTGCAACAGCAGGAATGCTAAAATCAATGGCGACATCCGCATCCGAAAGGCCTTCGTAAGTATTAAATTCGTCTTTTCTTAAAACAATCTCGTGTCCTCTTTCTATAGCAATTTTTTCTATGGTTTGTCCCATTTTCCCGTATCCTAAAAGCGCAATTTTCATTTATTCGTTTTTTTTATAATTGGAGGATTAAAAATCCACCGTTTCTTTTTTTCTAAAATCTATAATTAAACGTTAGACCTATATTTGGTTTAAATGTTACATCATTCTGATAAATATTAGGTGTAACTGATAAACCATCATTAACGTTAAATTGTATTAAGGCTGCATCAACATTGGCATCAACTATATTCAGCGCATAAAAAGCGACAATGAATAAGGTAGATAAATCTCGGTTTCGTTGATAAAATTTTTGACCAGCAATCAATCTATTTTTGTCTAAATAAGAAAATTGATCATCCGTATAGCCTTCTAATCTTCGTTTGTAAGCATCTCTATATTGATTGTATTTTTTGTTGCTGTCCATATAAAAATAAAGACTGGTCCCAATAGCACCGTAAACAAAAGGTATTTTCCAATATTTTTTGTTGTAAGCTTGTCCTAATCCCGGTAAAATAGCAGAATAAAATGCCGCTTTTGCAGGTGTTAATGGATCAATATCAATTGATTTTTTAATTGAATCTTTTGCAATCAAGGGGTCTTCCGTTTTTTGTTGTGAAAAAACAGAAAGGTTCCCCGATATAAAAAGGAGTAGCGCTATGAAAGTGATTTTATTCACTAGTCTTTTATTAGTTTAATAATCCTGTTGAAATCTTCTTCAGAATGAAAAGGAATGGTGATTTTGCCTTTGCCATTTCCAGCGATTTTCACCTCTACTTTTGTGCCAAAATAACTATTGAAACTGTTTTTGTCCGAATCTGGAATTTCAAATGATGTCGGTTTTGGTTGAGCTGCTGGTTTAGGTTTTAAACTTTCTTGATGATTTTTGACTAAAGCTTCTGTTTCACGAACCGAAAGATTTTGGCTTACAATTTTCTGATAAATAGCCGTTTGAATATCTTGATCTTCAATATTGATAATTGCCCGACCATGACCCATACTGATAAATCCGTCACGAATTCCGGATTGAATGATAGGATCAAGCTTCAAAAGTCTTAAGTAATTGGCAATTGTCGAACGCTTTTTTCCTACTCGTTCGCTCATTTGCTCCTGAGTCAATTGAATTTCGTCAATCAATCTTTGGTACGAAAGCGCAATTTCTATTGGATCTAAATCATGGCGCTGAATATTTTCAACCAAGGCCATAACCAAGGATTCATTATCGTTTGCTATTCTAATATAAGCAGGAACGGTATTTAATCCCACTAATTTTGAGGCACGAAGACGTCGTTCTCCCGAAATTAATTGGTATTTATTGAAGTCTAATTTCCGAACAGTGATGGGTTGAATAACCCCTAATTCCTTGATAGATGAAGCTAATTCTCTAAGAGAATCCTCATTGAAATTGCTTCTGGGTTGAAATGGATTTATTTCAATAGCATCAATTTCAAGCTCGATAATATTACCAACAACTTTATCAGCATTTTTATCTGTTGCTGAATTGATATCGTTTTCTGGATCTTTCAATAATGCCGATAATCCTCTTCCTAATGCTTGTTTTTTTATTGCTTTTGCCATAAAACTATTTGCTGTTTTTCTTTATAACTTCTTGAGCTAAATGTAAATAATTGATAGCTCCTTTGCTCGTCGCGTCATAGTTTATAATGCTTTCGCCAAAACTAGGTGCTTCACTCAACTTTACATTTCGTTGAATAATAGTTTCAAAAACCATATCATTAAAATGCTTTTGAACCTCTTCAACTACCTGATTCGATAAACGTAATCTCGAGTCAAACATGGTCAATAGCAATCCTTCGATGTCTAAATCTGGATTATGAATCTTTTGGATACTTTTTATCGTGTTCAATAATTTACCCAAACCTTCAAGCGCAAAATATTCGCATTGAATAGGAATAATAACCGAATCTGCCGCCGTCAAAGCATTCAGAGTAAGCAATCCCAGCGATGGTGCGCAATCAATAATGATATAATCATATTCATCCTTGATGCTTTCCAGTGCTGTTTTAAGCATATATTCTCTATTTTCCCTGTCAACCAATTCGATTTCGATGGCAACAAGATCAATATGAGATGGAATTACATCTACATTTGGAGCCGTACATTTCATCACAGCCTCTTTTGGGGTGCTGCTATGTTCAATAATTTGATAGGTCCCAATTTCTACCGTTTCAATATCTATACCTAATCCTGAAGTGGCATTTGCCTGAGGATCAGCATCAATAAGTAACACTTTTTTCTCTAGAACACCCAGTGAAGCTGCAAGATTTATAGACGTTGTAGTCTTTCCAACTCCACCTTTTTGATTCGCTATCGCGATTATTTTGCCCATTTATTTTCTAAATTTTGAACGGTAAAAATACAATTTATTATCGTTTCTGAAAATCTATTTTGTTAACATTTGTTAAGGTTTGGTTAGCAGATGATTTACACAATATTAATTTAATGATTTCAACTTTTTTTCAGAAGCTATTTCCCGCTATCCGTTATATCTTTTTTAAAGTTTCCAGCCTTTTAATGGCTGCAAGCTTTAAAAAAGGATACCACTTCTATCCGGGCTAGGGCATTTGAATTCAGAAGGAAATTTATTCATCAAAAAACACATAATTTCCAACCCGCTTTCAATGTCATTAGTTTAAGGATTTTTGCTTTGATTTGCCTGTTCGAGCAAGCTCTTGGATCAGATTTTTGTGTTAATAAATAGAATGTTGTTGATTTTACCAAGCTTACACATCTGAAATCAATTATCTTCAATCCAATTTATTATTTTTCCTTAACTTAAAGACATTGAGCCCGGGGTGTTTTTTTTATTTTAGAATAGTCAAATTAAATTAGGTATTGAAGATGGTACATAAAAAAAACGGAGAACCCAATGAGCACTCCGTTTTTTTCTGTATATTTTTATTTTATGCAACCTGAAATCTGAGACCTCTTATCTATTCTTCTTAGCTTTAATCATCATTTCCAATTGATCCCAAAGTTCCTCCGGAATAGCTTCGAGAATGTTAAATTCTCCAGCGCCTTTTAACCATTCGCCACCATCAATAACGATAACTTCCCCATTGATATACGCTGAAAAATCAGAAACCAAATAAGCCGCTAAATTGGCTAATTCCTGATGATTTCCAACTCGTTTCAACGGAACTTTTTTGGACATATCAAACTTTTGGGCTAAGTCGCCAGGCAATAATCGATCCCAAGCACCTTGTGTAGGAAACGGTCCTGGAGCAATGGCATTGGTCCGAATCCCGTATTTTGCCCATTCCACAGCAAGACTTCTTGTCATGGCCAGAACGCCTGCTTTGGCGGCAGCACTTGGCACTACATAAGCCGAACCCGTAAAGGCATAAGTCGTAACAATATTTAATATTGTAGATGAAGTTTGTTGGGTAGCAATCCAATGTTTTCCAAAAGCGAGTGTACAGTTTTTCGAACCTTTTAAAACAATATCCAGCACGGTATCAAACGCATTGGCCGATAATCTCTCGGTTGGCGAAATGAAATTTCCTGCTGCATTATTCAACAAAACATCGACTTTTCCGTAGGCTTTCAGGACTTCCTGTAACATGGCTTCCACTTGTTCATAATGACGCACGTCGCATTGTACGGCTAAACAAATTCCGCCCGTTTCGACTTCTAGTTCCTTGGCTGTGTTTTGTAGTTTTACTAAATCACGTGATGTGATCGCTACTTTCGCCCCTAATTCCATAAAATATTTGGTCATGGCTTTTCCAAGTCCGCTTCCGCCGCCCGTTACCACAATCACTTTGCCTTTTAAGGCATCATCACGAAGCATTTTTGCTGAAAAATCCATAGTTTTAATTTTTTATAAATGTAAATATAGGGAAATATTTAGTAGGCACGCATAGTAAATAAAAAAAACATCAGACGTTTAGTAGCTATAGATGATTTTAGAAGAGAGGAGATCGATCG
>CAILTC010000474.1 GCA_903837025.1 uncultured Bacteroidota bacterium
ATCATAATATAGTTGTTGGTAGTCTAGGTCATCATCTGCGATAAACGGGTCATTATATATATTGGGTTGTGTTTTTACTTTTACACCAATATAACAACCACGGATATTATCAGTTTTTGACCTAATTTGACCATCATATTTTATATTCTTTTCTTTGAAGTTTGCAATTAATGTTTGTGATGTCTTCATCTTATGCGGATATACTTCTTTATAAATTGCCGCCATTGTTAATTTACCTATTCTATCTTCTATGTTATTTGTTATAATTAATTGAGAGTCAATTAAATCTTGAATATCATCATTTACTGTACATACTTCTTCTTTTGTGTTAATAAAATTGTCTGTCTTGTGAATTTTTGCACCACCTAGCCATTGTGAACAACTTCTAGCTAATATATCAAACCATGCATTTTTTAAACCATTATTATTTTGAATGCTTTCTAATAAAGAAGTATCTTTTAAATAAATATCTTTATCAGGGTTAACTTTTTTAATATCATCTACAAATGTTGATGTGTGAGTATATGCGGTAATTCTTCTAGTCATTCCTGAATCTGTTTTAAAGATTGGCATTATATTTGCTGTGATAATAGGTTTAGCCATATGAGTTATACTATGAGATCCTTCTTGATATAATTTACAAGTTTGGATTACTCCTTCACAAAATGTTTTAAATAAGGATTCGTTTAGTCTAACGTCTTTTAATTCGTTAATCCAAGCGATTCTTACATAAGGTTTACTAGAAAATGTATTAATAATTTTATCTGCTTTATTACTACTACTAGCTTCAAAGCTGAATGTATCAGAATTTAATTCTTCTAAATAACAATCAATTGCTTGTTGAGTTAATAATAAAGCTGTACTTTTTCCTGCAGAACCCTGTCCTAATAAAAATAACATATCGGTATCTTTTATAGAACGACCAGATAATCCAGAACCAATAATCATTTTCACACATTCAAAATCATCATTATTTGGATAAATTTGTTTAAATATATTTTGTACTTTGTCCCTGTCATCTAATGATGAAGGTTCATAATTACGTTTAATACAATTAGTAATATAATGAATTGTTCTATCTCTTGGTTTAAATTCTAATGTATTAAAATTCATATAACCATTTTCAAAATGCATTTCATCTAAATTAATATCAAATGCTTGTTTCTCATTTATTAACTCATTTTTTATTTGAGGTAATATTTTTTCATAAAATGCATTAGAAAAAGGATTTGCCGTTTTAGAACCATCAATTTGTTTTTGAAAGTTTTGAAACTTCTCAATCGTGTCATCATCATTTGAAGATAAATAACTACGCTTAATAAATTTAAAAGAATTTTCAACATACAATGAACAATATTGTACAATTTTACTCTTATCGTCTTTAAAATATTGATATGTAATATTAGGCTGGACTACGTATAATCTATCCGATTTAATTATCATATACTTTTTTAAATGAGTACATAAGGCAACTGCCTTTTCTCCTGGAAATTGAGAAAGACAAAATAATTTTAATTGTTCAAAAGTTAAAAGATCGTTATTGTGAATTACTGACATTCTATATATAATATG
>CAILTC010000475.1 GCA_903837025.1 uncultured Bacteroidota bacterium
AATTCGACAATTTCATAGGCCATGTATTTTTCATCATTTTCCAAGGCTTGTAGTTTGGTTTTATCCAATATTTTTAAACTTTGTCGATACAAACCTTTATTATATAAAATGGCCGCAAAATCAATTTGTTCGCGTAATTGATAGCGAATGTTTTGGCTAGGAATATTCAACCGAATACTTACTAAAATTTGCTTGTATAAATAGGATTTAAGATTCGATAATTGTACTTTTTTTATGATGCCACTTTTCAAAATAAGTTTCTCATCATAGGCTTCTGATTTGTCTAAAATGTTGAATAATTCGATAAATTTTGTATTTGAACTCGTTTCCAATCGACTAGCAAAAATCTTGAATTGCCTTTTTTCAGACTTCGAAAGTGATTTAATTAATACAAATAAAGAATCTTTTTGATGGTTAGCCATTGTAAAATATAGTAATGTAACTTGTTGATTTAAAGATAATTAAATAGTTTTTAATTCCCTTATAAATAGTATAATTAATAAAAAAGGATTTTATATTCCAGTATAGAAAAGTATTTTTGTTTAAAGATGTGAAATTACATTAAATATTTTAAAATGAATAGAGAGAAAGTCCAAATTTTTGATACCACTTTAAGAGACGGCGAACAGGTCCCAGGATGTAAATTAGATACCAACCAAAAACTCGTTATCGCAGCTCGACTTGACGAAATGGGAGTTGATATTATCGAAGCCGGTTTTCCCGTTTCGAGTCCAGGCGATTTCTTATCTGTTTCGGAAATAGCTAAAATTGTAAAAAACGCTACTGTTTGTGGTCTTACAAGAGCAATAAAAAATGATATTGATGTAGCAGCTGCTGCTTTGAAATATGCCAAAAAACCTCGTATTCATACGGGAATTGGAACTTCAAATTCACATATTATTCACAAACTAAATACCACTAGAGAAGACATTATAGCAAGAGCAAAATATGCTGTTTCTTATGCCAAATCGTATGTAGAAGATGTAGAATTTTATGCCGAAGATGCGGGTAGAACTGATAATGAATTTTTAGCAAGAGTTTGCGAAGAAGTGATAAAATCAGGAGCTACAGTACTTAATATTCCAGATACAACAGGATATTGCTTACCAAGTGAATATGGTGAGAAAATAAAATATCTAAAAGAAAACGTAAAAGGAATCGAAAACGTAATTATTTCTTGTCATTGTCATAATGATTTAGGAATGGCTACAGCCAATTCGATAGCTGGCGCCATGAATGGAGCAAGACAAATAGAATGTACCATAAATGGAATAGGGGAAAGAGCTGGTAATACAGCGCTTGAAGAAGTCGTGATGATTTTTAAACAGCATCCTTATTTGAATTTAGACACCAATATTAATACCCGTCAATTGAACGAAATGAGTCGATTAGTTTCGGATAGTATGGGAATGTTGGTGCAACCTAACAAAGCGATTGTAGGTGCTAATGCTTTCTCTCATAGTTCTGGAATTCACCAAGACGGTGTTATAAAAAACAGAGAGACTTACGAAATCATGGATCCTCTTGAAGTAGGCGTCACGGAATCATCTATCATTTTGACTGCTCGTAGCGGTAGGGCAGCATTGGCCTACAGAGCAAAAAAAGTAGGCTACGAATTGACAAAAGTACAATTGGATATTGTATATGTCGAGTTCTTGAAATTTGCCGATATCAAGAAAGAAGTCTTGGATAATGACATTCATCAAATTATTGAAGCTTGTAAAATTCAAAGCGATTTAATTAGAAGTTAATCTATTTTTAACATTAGGATTATAATTATAGTTTACTTTTATAAAAAACAGAAATAATGGACTTAAAAATAGCAGTACTTTCGGGAGACGGAATAGGTCCT
>CAILTC010000476.1 GCA_903837025.1 uncultured Bacteroidota bacterium
AGGGACAAAGAAGATTATTTCTTCTTTGTCCCTTGTGGTGGGCGATGAGGGGTTCGAACCCCCGACCCCCTCGGTGTAAACGAGGTGCTCTGAACCAGCTGAGCTAATCGCCCTAAACAGGAGTGCAAATATACATTTTGAAATTGTATTTGCAAACAAAAATCAAAAATAAAATAATTAAATTTTATTTAGTTATATAACACCTAATTTATCAAGGAAATTAAGAGTTTTTTTTTTTTGTGTTGAAAAGGTATAACATTACATTTGTGAAAACAAATAGTATCAATGGCCAGATTTAAAGAAAATGATTTACCAAAATCAAAGGTTACCAAAAGCTCTCTAACTAAAGCAACACTAATATTTAAATACGCAGGAGAACATCGTTGGAAATTTTATTTAGGATTAGTTTTCCTTCTGTTTACTGGGGCTACAGCATTAGCTTTTCCTTAATTGATGGGGCTATTAATTGACTGTGTAAAAGATAAAAGCTATGAAAAAGCTAATAACATTGCTTTGTTATTGATAGGAATATTATTTTTACAATCCTTTTCTTCCTTTTTTCGGTTGTCATTATTTGTCAATTTTACGGAACACACTTTGGCAAATCTTCGACTAGCCTTGTACAGTAATCTTGTAAAATTACCCATGTCTTTCTTTTCTCAAAAGCGTGTTGGCGAATTAAATAGCCGCATTAGTTCTGATATTACCCAAATTCAGGATACTTTGACTTCTACAATTGCTGAATTTTTAAGGCAATTTATATTGATTATTGGAGGAGTAATTTTATTAGCTACCCAAAGTCTAAAACTGACTTTATTAATGTTGTCGGTAGTTCCGCTTGTAGCCGTTGCGGCAGTTATTTTTGGTCGATTCATTCGGAAATATTCGAAAAAAGTGCAGGATCAAGTGGCCGAAAGCCAGGTTATAGTTGAAGAAACCATGCAAGGAATTAGTATTGTAAAGGCTTTTGCCAATGAATGGTACGAAATTGCACGTTATGACGGAAAAATTAAAGAAGTTGTAAAAATAGCTATCAAAGGCGGAAAATATAGAGGCTATTTTGCTTC
This sequence comes from uncultured Bacteroidota bacterium, assembly GCA_903837025.1. Lineage (GTDB taxonomy): Bacteria > Bacteroidota > Bacteroidia > Flavobacteriales > Flavobacteriaceae > Flavobacterium. The sequence continues at coordinate 1,068 of CAILTC010000476.1, forward strand.
TTTCATCATCTTTTGTCTCTTCGGGGCCATTGTTGCCGTAGTTTGGTTTGGCGTTCGATTGAGCATTAGCGGCGAAATGAGCGTGGGACAATTGATCTCATTTGTATTATATTCGACTTTTGTTGGAGCTTCTTTTGGTGGAATTGCAGAGCTTTATGCCCAAATTCAAAAAGCGATTGGAGCAACGGAACGCGTTTTTGAATTATTGGAAGAAACTCCTGAAAAAATCAACTCCGAACAAGATGCTACTTCCCTGCAGAAAATCAAAGGAAATGTTACTTTCAAAAACGTAGCCTTTAGTTATCCTTCAAGAAAAGAAATTAAAGTATTGAAAGATGTAAACTTTACTGCAAATTTTGGTCAAAAAATAGCCATTGTGGGGCCTAGCGGCGTTGGAAAATCGACAATCGCTTCTTTATTATTGCGTTTTTATGATATTGAAGGTGGTGAGATATTGATTGACGGAAAAAACATTTATGATTATGATCTCGAAAATCTTCGAGGAAATATGAGTATTGTTCCCCAAGACGTGATTTTATTTGGTGGAACCATCAAAGAAAATATAGCTTATGGAAAACCAAACGCAACCGATGAAGAAATTTTGATTGCGGCGAAACAAGCCAATGCTTTGAATTTTATTGAAAGCTTTCCTGAAAAATTTGAAACTATCGTTGGCGAAAGAGGAATAAAACTTTCCGGTGGACAAAGACAGAGAATTGCTATTGCAAGAGCCTTGCTTAAAAACCCAAGTATTTTGATTCTTGATGAAGCCACATCATCATTAGATAGCGAAAGTGAGAAACTCGTTCAAGAAGCTTTAGAAATTTTGATGCAAGGAAGAACGAGCATCATCATTGCACATAGACTTTCGACAATTCGTAGCGCTGATCAAATTTTAGTATTAGACAAAGGTGTAATTGCTGAGCAAGGAACTCATCAGGAATTAATTGTTTTAGAAAATGGAATATATAAAAATCTGAGTAATTTGCAGTTTAGTAATTCTTAAAAATTAAAGTTTTCTTCATTTTTGTAGGACGCTGACAAAACAGATTCGCAAAAGCGAAACACGGATAAAAACGGTTTTTCATTGTTTATTTTAAATCAGTTTTTATCCGTGCTTTACGAAGTAAATCCTTGTAATCTGTGTTCTATTTTATAATATCTACTTCTCTTTCCTTCTATTTCGTTCCGCTTTTATCATCGATAATTCACGACTAGTTTGTCCTGCGACAGAAGTATTTTCTTCGGCGCGACGAATTAAGTACGGCATCACATCTTTTACGGGACCAAAAGGCAAATACTTGGCAACATTATAACCTTCTGCAGCTAAATTGAAACTAATGTTATCACTCATTCCGTATAATTGGCCAAACCAAATTCTAGAATCATCGGATTTAATCCCTTTTTCTTCCATTAAATTCATCAAGAAATAATTACTTAACTCGTTGTGAGTTCCTGCAAAAACTGACATACTATCAATATTGTCGATCATATATTTCAAAGTTGCATCATAATTTTCATCCGTAGCTTCTTTTGAAGCGCAAATTGGCGATGGATACCCTTTTTCATTAGCGCGTTCATTTTCTTTTTCCATATAAGCGCCACGAACCAGTTTCATTCCAATGAAAAAACCCTCTTTTTTTGCTTTTTCGTGCAATTTTTTCAAATAATCCAATCGATCCCAACGGTACAGTTGTAGGGTGTTGAAAACAATAGGTTTGTTTTTATTGTATTTCTGCATCATTTCTTCGACTAAATTATCGACGGCATCTTGCATCCAACTTTCTTCGCTGTCGATTAGTAAAGCCACATCATTATCGAATGACGTCTTACAAACTTTATCAAAACGAGCCACTATCCTACTCCATTCTTCCGTTTCTGCAGCATCTAATTTTTTCCCTTCACCAACGGCTTGGTATAAATCAATGCGCCCAAAGCCTGATGGTTTGAAAACGGCAAATGGTATTGCTTCCTTTTCTTTGGCAAAATCAATCAATTTTAATGTCTTTTCTAAAACAGTATTAAACTGATCTTCTTCCTCTTTTCCTTCAACAGAATAATCTAAAACCGAAGAAACTCCTTTACTATACATTTTATCAACAACATTTATGCAATCATCTTCATTTACACCACCACAAAAGTGGTCAAAAACAGTCGCTCGAATTAAACCTTCGACAGGTAAATTTGCCTTTAGAGCAAAATTTGTAACCGCGGTCCCTATTCGAACAAGTGGCTGATTATCAATTAATTTAAATAAAAAATAAGCCCTATCAAGCTCGGTATCACTTTTTAATGAAAAGGCAATTTGTGTGTTATTGAATAT
>CAILTC010000477.1 GCA_903837025.1 uncultured Bacteroidota bacterium
AAATTCCCTGATTTATCTATAGTAATACCTTCAGGAGAATAAAAACCAGCATTACTTCCTACACCATCAATATTGAAGGGACTGGCGCCACCTGCCAAAGTAGTTACCACTCCTGCTGGGGAAATTTTTCGAATCGTATTATTATTAAAAGTATCCGTTACATATAGATTATTAGAAGTATCTATTGTAATATTAGATAGTAGTGAAAAACTAGCTAAAGTACCAATACCATCAACATTGCCATTAGTTCCATTTCCTGCAAAAGTACTTACGATACCTGCGGGTGTTATCTTTCTAATTTTGTAATTACCAGAATCTACTACATATAGATTTCCAGAAGTATCTATAGCTATATCAGTAGGGTAGTTAAAACTTGCTTGACTTACATCTCCGTCTGTATTACTTGCAACTCCAGTACCTGCCACAGTTGTTATTACACCTGCTGGGGTGATTTTTCGAATTTTATTGAAACCTTCATCAGCAACATATAGATTATCCGAAGCATCGATAGTAATCCCTAAAGCACCGAAATAAACTGAACTCGTAGGACTAGTAAATGTAGTGACCACTCCCGCAGGTGTAATTTTTCGAATCTTGCCAGCTCCCCATTCTACAACGAACAAATTCCCTTTCGAATCTGCTACAAGATCTGAAATATTCCAAAAACTAGCTTGCGTTCCTACTCCATCTACACTAGTTCCAGCTATACCAGAACCTGCAAAAGTAGTGACTGTACTATAACTCTTATTCGAAACTGGAGTTGAATTATTAGAGCTACAAGAGTTAAATAGGAATACTACAAAAAGCATGTTTAATACCAACAACGATAATTTTTTCATAAGAATTTAAATTAATTAATAAGAATCAATATTACAAAAAAAACCTACGATTTTCGTAGGTTTTTAATAAATAATTCAATTACTTAGAATTATGCGTTCAATATTTTCTCTTGGTGTTCGATGCTTTCTTGGTGAATTCCTTTGAATAATTTAACGATAAATTCTTCGGTTAATCCTTTTTTACCTCCTTCAGCAACCATTTTCGCTTGGATTTCATTCCAACGATTATTTTGAAGAACTGCAACATTATTATCTTTTTTCACTTGACCAATTTCGTCAGCTACTTTCATACGTTTTCCTAATAAATCTAATAAGTTAGCATCTAATACATCGATGTTCGCTCTTAATTTTGTCATTTTTTGATCAAAATCAGCTGTATCTCCACTCACTTTTCTGATTTTCAAATCTTTCAAAATTTGTTTCAAAGCGTCTGGTGTAACTTGTTGTGCAGCATCACTCCAAGCATTTTCTGGATCGATATGCGTTTCGATAATCATACCGTCATAATTCAAATCTAAAGCTTCTTGAGTCACTTCAAGAATCATATCACGGTTTCCTGTAATGTGAGATGGATCGATGATTAAAGGTAAATCAGGGAATTTATTTTGCAATTCGATAGCAATTTGCCATTCTGGAATGTTTCTGTATTTTGTTTTTTCGTAAGTAGAAAAACCTCTGTGAATAACTCCTAGATTTTTGATTCCAGCAGCATACAAACGTTCAACACCACCCAACCATAAAGCCATATCTGGATTTACTGGATTTTTGATCAATACAATTTTATCTGTTCCTTTCAAGGTATCAGCAATTTCTTGAACAGCAAACGGATTTGCAGTTGTACGAGCTCCAACCCATAGAACATCGATATCATACTCTAAAGCCAATTTACAGTGTGCAGCTGTAGCAACTTCCGTTCCCATTAGCATTCCAGTTTCTGCTTTTGCTTTTTTCAACCAATTTAATCCAATTTCACCAACACCTTCAAATCCTCCCGGACGCGTTCTTGGTTTCCAGATTCCAGCTCTAAAAACGCTAACATCTGAATTTTTCAATTCGTGAGCAATTTTCAAAACTTGTTCTTCTGTTTCAGCACTACAAGGTCCTGCTATCACAAATGGATGAGTCAAATTGAATTCGTTCAACCAATTTCTCATTTCTTTCTTGTTTTCCATCTTTTTTAATTATTTATTTTTTTATTATTTTATTTAGTGTTATTTCTTTTTATCTGAATTCTACAAACTGCTTACTTCTTCATTCCGTTTAATATTTCTTTTATTTTATTCACACTTTGCATTTCGTTGAAAATCGCATTGTAATCATCATTCTCCAACAATTCTTTGAAGTTGGATAAATTAGAAATATATTCTTCCAACGTTTTTATAACTTCCTTCTTATTCTGTTTGAAAATTGGTGTCCACATTGCCGGGGAACTTTTCGCTAAACGAACCGTACTTTCAAAACCAGAACCCGCCATATCAAATATATCCTGCTCGACTTTTTCTTTGTCAATTACCGTTTTCCCAAGCATAAATGAACTAATATGCGACAAATGTGACACGTAAGCAATGTGTTTATCATGCGATTTTGGATCCATATATCGTATTCTCATTCCCATGCTCTTAAACAATTCGATCGCTTTTTCTTGTAATTTGAAAGTGGTTTTTTCTACTTCGCAAATTATATTGGTCTTATCTTGAAACAAACCTTTTATCGCCGCCGAAGGTCCCGAAAACTCAGTTCCTGCAATAGGATGCGTGGCAAT
>CAILTC010000478.1 GCA_903837025.1 uncultured Bacteroidota bacterium
AACAGGGTTTTTATCCATTTTATCATTTTACAAAAGTAATGCAATTGCTTAATTTGAAACTGAGATAATACGATATTTTAAAAGGCGTTTTTCTCTTTAGCCCAGATTACTTGACTTAATTTCTATTTTCAGCGCAGTTCAGTGAACTTCATTTGAAGTGGAAATCCCATGCTTTTTGGCGTGGATTGCGGCGATAGCGGGAGCAATGGTTCTCAAAAACAAAAGTCGTCGTGCTTCATAAAACAAAAAAAGCACCAGTTTTACAACTGATGCTTTCTTGAATTGTTCGAAAAAATTATTTTTTCTTTTTCCCTGCTGGTGCTTTTGCTGCTTTTGCCGCTTCTTGAGCTGCTTTCATAGCGGCACGAGAAATTCTTACTTGAGCAACAACGGTGTTGTCTGGGTGCAACAATTTGTATTTGTCAGAAACAAGTTTCGTTACATACAATTTGTTACCCATTTGAAGACCTGAAATTTCAGCTTCAATAAAATCAGGAAGATTTTTTGGTAATGCTTTCACTTTTAATCTACGAGTGTTCAAACGTAAATCTCCACCTAATAAAACACCTGGAGAAACACCAGTAATTTTTACAGGAACTTCCATAGTGATTTCTTTGTCATCAAATAATTGAAAGAAGTCAATATGTAAAATCTTGTCAGATACAGGGTGAACCTGAATATCTTGTAAAACAGCATTGAATGATTTTCCTTCACCAAGTTCAATCACAACTGTGTGTGCGTTTGGAGTGTAAACCAAGGTTTTGAATGCTCTTTCGTCTGCTGAAAAATGAACTGCTTGTTTTCCTCCGTATATCACGCAAGGAACCGCTCCAGCATTACGTAAGGCTTTAGTAGCAACTTTGCCCACGCTTTCTCTTTCTGATCCTTTAATTGTAATCGATTTCATTGTAAAAAAAATATAGTTAATAAATAATAAATTACTTTTTAATTTAGACTTTCTAGGGTCTAATGTCTAAGCGGAATTACATCAAAAAAGTTCCGCTTATAGAATTGTTGTGGTGTACCATTTGCATTACTTCGGCAAAAAGTGGTGCGCAACTTACAACTCTTATTTTGTTTGATTGTTTCTTTAACGGAATCGAATCAGTCACTATTAATTCGAGTAATTTCGAATTTTCTATTTTTTCGTAAGCACTACCTGATAAAATAGCGTGAGTACAAATGGCTCTTACGCTCAATGCACCTTTTTCTATCATTAAATCTGCGGCTTTCGCCAAAGTGCCTCCGGTGTCAATCATATCATCAACAAGGATGACATTTCTGCCTTTCACTTCGCCAATTAGTTCCATGGTATCGATGATATTGGCTTCTTTTCGTTGTTTGTAACAAATAACCACATCCGATTCTAAAAATTTTGAATAGGCATAAGCTCTTTTAGAACCTCCCATATCCGGCGATGCGATAGTCAAATTTTCTAAACCTAAACTCTCTACATAAGGCAAAAATATTGTCGATGCAAAAAGATGATCTACTGGTTTCTCGAAGAAACCTTGAATTTGATCTGCATGCAAATCCATAGTCATGATTCTTGTTGCTCCTGCTGTTTCTAGCAATTTAGCGACTAATTTAGCTCCAATCGGAACTCTTGCTTTGTCTTTCCTGTCTTGTCTAGCCCAGCCAAAGTAAGGCATAACTGCAGTTATATGTCTTGCTGAAGCCCGTTTTGCGGCATCTATCATCAGTAACAATTCCATCAAATTATCAGCATTTGGGAATGTAGAACAAACAATAAATACACGTAAACCTCTTATCGACTCTTCAAAAGAAGGTTGAAACTCTCCATCACTGTATTTAGACATGGTAACCTTGCCTAGTGGAATTCCGTATTCTATGGAAATCTTCTCTGCGAGATAAACACTTTGTGAACACGCAAAAATTTTAGCTTCTGGCTCTAAGTGTGACATTTTAATTTGTTGTTTTGTAGTTAGTTAGTGTTTTTCGTTTTACCGAGGTGCAAATTTAGGAATAAAATCGAACTCTGAAAGGAAAATTTCGAGTATTTTTAATTGAAATTTAAAAATATTTTTTACATTTGCACCGTGTTAAAGGAAAAGCGGGTTGCTTTTTAGTAATTCCTTTTTTTATTGCGTTGAAATAACTGTCGTTATTTCATGTCTGCTAAGCCCGGATGGCGGAATTGGTAGACGCGCTGGTCTCAAACACCTGTGGGAAACCGTGCCGGTTCGACTCCGGCTCCGGGTACTTAAAAACCTCGTAATCAATTGATTGCGAGGTTTTTTTTAATTTATACAATCACACACATTACCCAACGTTTGTAAATTTAATAGGTACTAGTATGTATTTATTGCTATTTGTTCTATTTTTGAATATCATAAATTAGTTTATAATATTCATGAAAAACAAGAGAACCTCATTGCTGTTATCATTGGCGCTTTTTGTGTCAATGCTTTTTTCTTCCTGTACCAAAGCACAAACTCCTGATATAACACCAATACCTCCAGTCGTACCTGCTTTTGTATTCTCTAAAGGTGCTGATGTGGGCTGGTTACCCCAAATGGAAGCTACGGGTTTTCAATTTTATGATACCGATGGTTCACAAAAAGATGGTTTGCAACTGCTGAAAGATAGAGGGATTAACACCATTCGGTTGCGGGTTTGGGTCAATCCATCCACCGATAAAATAAATGGACATTGCAGCAAAGCCGAAACCGTAGCAATGGCAGTACGTGCCAAAAGTATGGGAATGCGCATTATGATCGACTTTCATTACAGCGATTCTTGGGCAGATCCCGCCAAACAAACCAAACCCGCGGCTTGGGCCAATCATACTTTCGCCGAATTGCTGAATGATGTTTACAACCATACTGCAGAGGTATTAAACGCACTCAAAACTGCTGGGGTAACTCCAGAATGGGTTCAAATAGGAAATGAAATTCCAGGAGGAATGCTTTGGCCCGAAGGTAGTTCTTCGAATTTTGCGCAACTCGCACAATTATTAAATAAAGGCTACGAAGCCACAAAAGCGGTAGATGCCACAATCAAAGTAATTGTTCACCTTGACGAAGGTAATAATAACTCAAAATTCAGATGGTTTTTTGACAATGCCACAACCAATAATGTAAAATACGACGTGATCGGAATGTCGTATTATCCGTATTGGATAAAAAGCGATTATACAGCCACTATTGTTGACTTAGAAAATAATCTAAAAGATATGGCTTCGAGATACGGAAAAGAAGTAATGATTGTAGAAGTTGGGGGCGATTATACGCAAGTTCAAAATACCAAAGACATGCTCGTTGCGGTAATTGCTGCGGTAAATTCGGTGCCACATAACAAAGGACTTGGCGTTATTTATTGGGAACCTGAAGGCGAAAAAAGCTGGAGTGGTTACCAATTGAATGCTTGGCAATCGGACGGAAAGCCATCACCTGCTTTAGACGCTTTCAAATAAAATTAAAATTTCAAATATGCAAAATCGCACCGCAACTCCCTCTGGCAAATTAGGGCTACTCATTTTATGCCTTGTCTTGAATAGCTTCATAATCAACGCTCAAAAGAAAATAAATTTTGACGATGGTTGGAAGTTTCATTTAGGAAATGCCGCCAATCCTGATAAGGATTTTAATTATAGTACGGCTAACATTTTTTCTAAATCGGGTGCCGCTGCGAATACCGCAATTGATCCAAAATTGAAGGACAGCGCCTGGACTTCTGTGACCTTGCCACACGATTGGGCGGCTGATTTGCCTTTTGTAAATTCGGCTAATTTCGATGTAGAATCTCATGGATTTAAACCCGTTGGTGGATTTTATCCCGAAACCAGCATTGGTTGGTATCGCAAGCATTTTTTGGTGTCTAATAAAGATTCCAAGGATCGTTTCCAAATTCAATTTGACGGAATCTATCGCAATGCTTCCATCTGGCTGAATGGTTTTTATGTGGGTACCAATGCCAGTGGCTACGTCGGAAAATCGTATGATGTCACTGATTATGTCAATTTCGATAAAGAAAATGTATTGGTTGTGAGGGTAGATGCAACCCAATATGAAGGTTGGTTTTATGAAGGGGCAGGAATTTACAGACATGTATGGCTCAATCAATATAACAATTTACATATTCCAGAAGGCGGTTTGTATGTGGTTTCAAATGTAAAAGGAAAAAATGCCGCTGCGACTATCGAAACAACGGTAGAAAACAAAAACTTGAAGGTGTCAGAATGTACCGTTTATACGTACATCACCGACAGAAACGGAAAAATTATAGCGAAGACTGCCGAACAAAAGCTAACGCTCCCCGTAAATGGTAAAGCCACTGTCAAGCAAAAACTCAACATCAATAACGTAAGATTATGGTCTTTAGAAGATCCGTATTTGTATAAAGCGTTTGCTGTAGTCCAACAAGGCGGAGCAATTGTAGATCAAACTAAAAGTAGATTTGGTGCAAGAACAGTAAAATTCGACGCTAAAGATGGGTTCTTTTTAAACGGAAAACACCTCAAAATTAAAGGCACGAATAATCATCAAGATCACGCCGGTATTGGCAGTGCCTTACCCGATTATATGCAATATTACCGCATTAAATTATTAAAAAAAATGGGGTCTAATGCCTATAGAACCAGTCATCATGCGCCAACTCCAGAACTCTTGGAAGCCTGTGATAGCTTAGGAATGTTGGTTTTAGACGAACAACGCTTGCTCAATAGCAGTCCGGAATATATCGATCAATTCGAAAGATTGATTCTCAGAGATCGAAATCATCCTTCGGTATTTTTATGGTCTATCGGAAACGAAGAAGGTGCGATTCAGAAAACGGAATTCGGCAAAAAAATTGCACTGACGCTATTGGCGAAACAAAAAGAACTCGACCCGTCAAGAACGAGTACGTATGCGGCAGATATGGGCAATGAATTTGATGGTGTCAACGAAGTGATTCCTGTTCGCGGATTTAATTATCGTCAATTTGCCGTTGCAGATTATCACAAGGATCATCCCAATCAACCTATTATTGGCACCGAAATGGGAAGCACCGTAACCACTCGCGGGATTTATGAAAAAGATAGCATCAGAGCCTACGTTCCCGATCAGGATATCACCGCGCCTTGGTGGGCCAGCAAAGCCGAAGACTGGTGGAAACTAGCCGCAGTAAATGCGTATTGGCAAGGCGGTTTTGTATGGACCGGTTTTGATTATCGAGGCGAACCAACGCCTTATAAATGGCCCAATGTGAATTCGCATTTTGGAATTATGGATGTTTGTGGTTTTCCAAAGAATATCTATTATTATTACCAAAGTTGGTGGACAGACGAGGATGTTTTACATATTTCTCCGCATTGGAACTGGCCTGAAAAATTGGGTAAACCAATTGATGTTTGGGTAAATTCGAATGCCGATGAAGTGGAGCTTTTCTTGAATGGTAAGAGCTTGGGCAAAAAAACAATGCCACGAAACAGTCACTTGCAATGGAAGGTGGATTATGAGCCCGGAACGCTGGAAGCTATTGGTTATAAAAAAGGCAAAAAATTAACTTCGAAAGTCGAAACCACCGGAAAGGTTTTGAATGTGGTACTCACTCCTGATAAAATCCGATTGATTGCCGACGGGAAAGATGCTACGGTAATCAACATTTCCCTTACCGATGAAAAAGGAAGAGAAGTTCCTGATGCGGATAATAATGTGAAGTTTTATCTCTCTGGCGATGCCAAAATAATTGGTGTTGGCAATGGCGATCCAAGTTCTCATGAACCTGATAAATGTGTGGATGGTGCTTGGCAACGAAGCGCTTTCAATGGTAAATGCCAACTCATTATTCTATCCGGAAAATCAGCGGGTTCCGTAAAATTGGAAGCAAAATCAAACGGCTTACAATCGGGATCAACCACTATAATTCTTGTTCAATAATATACGGATTCAAAGTTTATGAATAAAAGTGTGAAATCAATTTATTTGGTTTCACACTTTTTATTTGAGCTATCTGTTACTAATGCCAATTAATTCTTTTAGTCACGACATGAGCGAAGCGAACTGGCGAAGCAAATTCGTGGCTAAAAATTTTACAAAGTTTTCGTGTCCATAAAATTTAGTCTGCAATGCGGACATTCATAAAAAATAAAGTTACTTTTCTCTTGAAACCATTAAGAAAGTTAAGCTTTATTAAGGTTAAAAACTTAACTTTCTTAATCTCTTAATGGTTTAAAAAAATAGAATAAAATTTTTGGCTTACTTAGCGGATTGTTACATTTTTTTTATCACATAAGTCACAATTCCCCATATAATTAATTCGTTTTCTTCGGTGACTTTTATTGGGGAATAATTGGGGTTTTCGGGCATGAGATACAAGCAGTCTTTTTCTTTTTGGATGCGTTTTACCGTAAATTCTCCGTCGATAAAGCAAATGGCGATTTTGTTGTTTTGGGGTTCTAGACTTCGATCTACGACAAGCACATCTTTGTCATCGATGCCGGCGTCAATCATCGAATTTCCTTTGACTTTGATGTAAAAGGTGGCCAAAGGATTCTCGCTTAATTCCTTATTCAAATCGATATTACTTTCCATAAAATCAGCCGCAGGCGAAGGAAATCCTGCCGAAACACCGTCTTTTACGAAAGGAATTCGGAGTTCGCTTTCGAAATCAGGATAGAAAAAGCGTAGTTTTTGATCTTTGTTTATTGGCATCGTATTTCGAGAATATCTTTAAAATTAGTAGTGTATTTTGGCGATAAATGATTCTGATTCATATTCCAAGTCAGGCTCAAGTTTTGCGTGGCCAATTTTACTTGGGTGTAGCCAATTTTCGAATTCAATTTGTCCATCACTTGCATTAAAGCCAAATGTTTTGGGTTTTCCTCGTCGAATAATTGAAATTGTTTTTGGTTTTCGTCAATCAATTCGGTGACAATTACGCCCGCTTTTTTAAACTTCATTCCTTCATTTCCGTGATGCAATTGTTTCAACATTTCAATCGCCGTGTTCGAAATAGTTAGCGTCGAATTCGTGGCAAAAGGCAGCGTCACGGCCCTATTAAAATAATATTTAGAGGTTTGAACAGTGTGTTGGTCAATCACCAGCATTACAATAATTGTATGACAACAGGAGTTCTGTTTACGTAATTTCTCCGCACAAACCGATGCGAAAGTCGCCACGCGTTCGCGCAACAAATCAAAATCGGAGATTTGTTTGGGAAAACTTCGGGTGGTGGCGATACTTTTCTTTTGGTCAACGATAGGTTCTAAATCCAATACCGATTTTCCTTCGAGTTCATATTTCAAACGCATTCCAAGAACGCCCATTTCTTTTTTAATCCAAGCTTCGTGTTGCGGCTGAATAAAATCGAAAGCCGTGTTGATTTTTCGCAATTTCACTTTTTTAGTCATTCGATAACCAATACCCCAAACGTCTTCAATCTTGGTCCATTTCAGGGCTTTGATGCGTTTTTCTTCGGTGTCTATAACATAAACGCCTTGGGTTCGGTCTTGGAATTTCTTGGCAATTTTGTTGGCGACTTTGCATAAAGCTTTGGTTTCGGCAAAGCCAACGCAAACCGGAATTCCGACCCATTTTTGTACTCTTCGTTTCATTTGAAGGCCATAATCATGATAATCCAAAATGGTTAAACCATCAAAATTCAGGAAGGCTTCGTCAATGCTGTAGATTTCTAAATTGGGTGTAAACTGACCCAAAATTTTCATCACCCGATTGCTCAAATCGCCATATAAAGCATAATTAGAAGAAAATAATTTAACGTTTTTTTCGCGTACCAAATCCTTGATTTTAAATGCCGGTGCGCCCATTGGGACACCAACCGCCTTGGCTTCGTTACTTCTAGAAATCACGCAGCCGTCGTTGTTAGATAAAATCGCAACCGGTTTTCCGTTGAATTTCGGTTGAAAAACACGTTCGCAAGAAGCATAAAAATTGTTACAATCGACTAAAGCATACATTCTGCAAAATTACAGAATAGACAATGATTGAGGTGGGAATAAAAAAATAATTTTGATGATTGTTGATAAAAAAATTGAGCTATTGGGGACGCAGATGACACGGATGTTTCGTTGATAAAAACGGATTTTTTTAATAATGTAAAAAATTAAAAATCCGTATTATCCGTGTTTTGCCTTGGCAATCCGTATTATCCGCGTCCCAATTCGTTTAATGACATCCGTTGATGTCGCAACTATTGTCGGTCGTGGTATTTAGCAAAGTTACTTTCGAATCAAATTGTCCTTCTTGCCATACTTTTTCTAAAGTTTCCAAAAAAACCGATGCTGGTTGCGCACCAGAAATGGCATATTTATTATCGAAAACAAAAAAGGGAACTCCTCGAACACCAATAGCATTTGCCTCTTGAATATCCTGTTTTACCTCATTGGAATAATCGGTAGATTGTAATACTTGTGCAACAGTTTCGGCCTCAAGTCCTACTTCAATTCCTAGTTCTATCAGCGTATTCAAATTATTCAAATCTTTACCATCGGTTAAATAAGCTTTAAATAGTAATTCTTCTAATTCGTTGGCAAGATGGTGTTTTTTAGCCAAATGTAATAAGCGATGTGCATGATGAGAATTCGCTAAAACAGCTTTTTCAAAATGAAAATCTAGTCCTGCAGTTTTTGCATTTTGAGTCATATTATCCAGCATGGTTTGTGCCCAATCAGTGCCTTTTTGGTATTTTTCGGCTAGATGTTCTACTACATTATCTTCTGGCGAAGGAATAAAACTAGCGTCTAATTGAAAACTTTTCCATTCAATTTCAACGGTGTCTTTGTGTTCAAAAAGGCTTAAAGCCTCTTCGATTCTTCTTTTTCCGATATAACAAAACGGACACATAATATCGGACCAAATTTGTATTTTTAATTTATTTTCCATGTTGTGATTCCTTTATTGGGTTTCAATTTATTTTCTGTAAAAATAATCAATTGCGTTTTTCGCTGTTTTATTTTGTGTTTTTATTGTGAATGTACCTGCAATATTACTCTAAAACTGAACGGAGTTCTCTGCGATATTGCGAGGCGCTCTTGCCTGTAAACTCTTGGAATGATTTGTTGAAATAACTGAAATTATTAAAACCACTTTCGAAACAAATTTCGGAAATACTTATGGGTTTTTCTGCCAATAGTTTCGATGCGTGTACCAAGCGATATTCATTGACAAACTTAGTAAATGTTTTAGAAGTTATTTTTTTGAAATACCTGCAAAAAGAAGGAACGGTCATACTGACTAATTCTGCCACTTCGTCTAAAGTAATTTGTTCCTGAAAATTGTCTTTTACATAATTAAAAACCATATTGATTTTGTCATTATCCTGCATTTGCAATTGCATCGAAAAGCCTTCGGCATTCAAAACCTTGAATTCGGTGGCTTCTTCGAGTTCGTTTAGAATCGATAAGATCGTGAGTAGTCTCTCAAACGGAAGCTGATTTTCGATAAGCTCAATTTTGCTTCCAATTCTTTTTTTGGTTTCACCAATAAAGACAATTCCTGCTTTGGCTCTATTAAAAAGCTGTTTGATATTTTTCATTTCTGAAATTCCAAAAAATTCAGTGCCAAGGAAGTCAGGCTTCATGTGGATCACTGTTTCTTTTTTGTTTCCGGTTTGTTCATCGGTAAAACCGCAATGCGGCAAGTTGCTTCCTATAAGAATGAGGCTGCCGGTGGTATAATATGAGATATGGCTTCCTACTTGGCGTTTGCCTGAGCCACCATTTACATATACCAATTCTATTTCGGGATGGTAATGCCAAAGGTGCGCTTTGCTATTGGCATTTTCTTCGTATTTAGAAACCGTAAAGGAACTTCCGAACGAAGGTTCTATAATTTGACAGACAGCTTGATTTGTTTTCATACTATTCTAAATTAAGAATCAGTACAAAATTAACTCAAATTAACACACAATTATCTTTTTTAACCTTTATCGATTTCGTAAAAGGTAAAATAGCATATAAATAGGAAAACACGGTGTTATTCTTCACCAAATTGCTGCGGTATCTTTGACATAAATAAATTCATTATAAATCTAAAACGAACAATTATGAAAAAGATTTTAAAATTTAGTTTAGTGTTAGCAATTGCATTAACGGCGATTAATGCACATGCAACAGGTGTAGATTTTTTATTAAAAGTAAAAAACGAACAAGGAAAGAAGATCACATTTGCGATTAATGAAGGAAGCAAAGTTACGCTTACTATTTATGATGCGAATGATAAATTGATAAATACAGAAGAATTAAATTCAAAAGGGCTTATAAGCAGAACCTATGATTTGAATGCTTTGCCAGAAGGAACTTATTTTCTTGAAACAGAATCAGAACTTAAAGTTGCTAAATATGAAATTTCAGTTGTTGGTAAAATCGCTTCATTGTCAGAGACTCCAATTTCAATAGTTTACAAACCCATTTTTGTAACTAAAAATGGTTTAGTTTCTGTAAGTATTTTAAATATTGACAAAGCTCCTGTTGAAATTAAAATTTATGATGCAGATAGCAACGAAGTATATAAAAGTGCTGTGTTGACGGATCAAAAGGTTTCTAAATATTTTAATTTTAATGAAACAGAACTGAAAAACTACACTTTTGTTATGTCTTATGATGATAAGACGTTTACCAAAAATTTTAAATAATGTTGAATAAATTTGTTGAAATAAAGAACAGCTCAATTTTGAGCTGTTTTTTTTTGGACAATTTTAAAAAAAGTAATTGTTGTTATTTCTTTTCGAAAAACTTTTCGATCACAATATTCGTGAACAGGTGTGCGCCGGTATCATTCAAATGCCCGCAGGAAGAAAAGTACTGATCGCCTTGCACGACATTTTCTAGATTGTGAATTTCGGGGTAGATTTTGTTTGCCTTTTCAAAATAATCCATTCCTTTTACGTTGGTACACATGGGCGTCATCACGGCAATTAAATGGTAATTATTTTCTTTGCAAATTCGCTTAATTTCCTCGTAATATTTATTGCGAATTGGTTTTAAAGCGGTTATGTCATTCTTCATGTTTTCGTGCTTGTTGCCCAATGGATGATAACCCAAATGATCCAAAATATTCGTTGGCACCTTAGTTAAGGTATTGTACATTTCTCTAAAACCAATAAGCGCATCAAAATCGACATAGCGGTAAAACGGAATATAATACAATTTATTAAAATCTTCCTCACCAGAAAAATGATCTCGTATTGTTGTTGAATGATGAATATAGGGCAGGAATTTTGCTGCTATTCCGTCAGCTCTTTTTTCGTTCGAAAGCCCTAAATCGGCTTCTAAAATCACGTTTTTTATTTTATATTTCCGTTCCGCCATTAGTTTTAGCATCAGCGAAGCTTCAAATAAATGCGAGCCACTCATGCCGTAATTAAAGGTTTTTAGCCCCTTTTCTTCGAATAGTTGGGACACAAAATGATTATTCGCTCTTGACGAACCCAAGATGACAACATCATAATTTCTTGCCTCCGAATTAAATACATAATCTACTTTTCCGCGATTGTGCGATTGTAAATACACAGCAGTATATCCCCAATCTAGTACGACTAAAAGAACTAGAATGGCGAGTAAAATCTTGACGGTTAATTGTATAAAATTCCTCATTAAAATTGAAAATAGATGAATTCTTTATAATCCGAATAGGTTCCCAAAGCGATAATGGCCAATAAACACAAAACCAGTTTCAGCCCACTGTATTTTCCCGAAATAGGTTCTATTTTGAAACGGCTATTCCATTCAACCAGAATAAAAGCCAGAACCAACAAAATTAATTCATAGTTGTAACGTTCGTTGACCAAATATTGAGAAACAAAATTTCGGTTGGTGACTATTCTTTCGAGATAATCAACGGCAATAGTGATGGTTTTTGCTCTAAAAAATACCCAAGCCACACACGATAATGTAAAAGTAGCCAGAATGCTGAAGAATACTTTTATGGAATTCAAGTCCCAATGCAACTCCGCCGTTTCTATATTATCACGGTTTGTTCCTAATAATAAGGAAGGTAAAAAATACAGCGCATTGATAAATCCCCAAGCCAAAAAAGTCCAATTGGCACCATGCCAAAAACCGCTTACCACGAATATAATGAATACATTTCGAACCTGTTTCAACTTGCTTCCACGGCTTCCGCCAAGGGGAATGTATAAATAATCCCGAAACCAAGACGATAAGGAGATGTGCCAGCGCCGCCAGAATTCGGCGATATCTCTCGAGAAATAAGGATAATTAAAATTCCGTAATAAGTCCAGTCCGAAGAGTTTTGACATTCCCAAAGCCATATCCGAATAGCCTGAAAAGTCGCCATAAATTTGGAATGCAAAATATACCGCTCCCAAAATTAATGACAAGGAATTCATCGCGGTATAATTGTCGAAAATAGCATTGGCATAGGTGGCACAAGTATCGGCAATCACTACTTTTTTGACCAATCCCCAAATAATTTGGTACACGCCTTCTCTTGCTTTCTCGAAATCGAAGCTTCGTTTTACTTTTACCTGTGGTAATAAATGAGTGGCTCTTTCGATAGGACCAGCTACCAAAAGTGGAAAATAACTCACGAATAAAGCGTAATCAACAACGTTTTTCTCGGCTTTTATCCGTTTGTAATAAATATCAATTACGTAGGACAATCCGTGAAAAGTGTAGAAAGAAATTCCAACAGGAAGAATGACATTCAGCAAAAACGGGCTAGAATGTATCCCGACTGATGACAAGGCTTGCGAAAAGGAAGTGGCGAAAAAATTGTAATATTTGAAGGCGCCCAGAAATCCTAAATTGACAATAATACTCAACCAAAACCAGAATTTCCGACTTCGTTCTTGGGTGCTTTTTTCTATTTGTATTCCTGTGAAATAATCTAATAAGGTCGAAAACAGCAATAAAAACAGAAAACGCCAATCCCAACAAGAATAGAAATAATAGCTCACCACAATTAGAAAAGTGTTTTGCGTGCTTTTATTTTTACTAAAAACAAACCAATACAGTACGAATACGATTGGTAAAAACAGAGCAAATTGTAAAGAGTTAAAAAACATTTTTTGGAAAGTATGGTTCTAAAGAGTTACAAATGTAATTCTTCAAAACCAATCTAACAAAAAAGCATCGGGATTAGGTTGTAAATGTCCCTTTGAGAAATAATGTTTATTGAGAATAATATAGAAATTGATTTTTCGCATATTTAGATATGAATTCAATGTATTCAGCAAAGAAAAATCCAGAGGATTTTAATGTTTATAAAATATAAACTGTAGGCTATTTTATATGACTCCTGCGGAGTCAAACCCTTATTTATAGTTTTTTTCAATAAAGAGAAGACCTTTCCAAGGTCGGCAAAGTCTTGACTTAATTGCATTAACATTAAGTTAATTGGACTTGTTGTCCTAAAAATTATTACAAAATAGGATAAAAAACACAACTGCGAACAGATTAAAATTGATAACTCCCATTCGGTGTTACACAATAATCTAGCCTTATGTCATTCTCGAAAACGTCATCAATACTTGCTTCGGCTTCAAAAAAGGAAAGCCCAATTTTGATGGTTTCGGGCAAACATTCTGCCAAGAATTTATCATAAAATCCTTTGCCATAACCAGCGCGATGTCCTGCTTTGTCGAAAGCCAAAAGTGGTACAAAAACCACATCGATTTTGCTAGTTGGCACTTCTATGCCATCTACGGGTTCCGGAATATTGTATTCGTTTTTCTTGATTTTGGTATTATCTGTCAAAAGAAAATGGATCATTTTTCTACTTTCGAAATCACTTTTTGAGACAATGATTTCCTTGTCTTTTCCGGAAAGTAAATGCAAAATAAATTCGGTATTGACTTCTTTATGTTCTGTAATTGGCAGGAAAAGATGAAAATAGGTATTCTTCCAAATAGGAAGTTTTAGTACTTCATTGGCGATTGCCAAACTCAAATTTTCCAAATCATTTTCGGAAAGTTGGTTTCGCAAGGTTCTGTATTTCGCACGTAATTCTTTTTTAAGCATGCGCCAAATTTTTCAATTCGTTGATAAAAGCATTCAAATGTTGCACCTCGACATGGTCCATAAGTACGATTTTGTACCATTTATTATTTTCATTATGTTGCTCGGGAACCAAATCATATTTCTTGGCAATTTCCTCCGGAATATATTCGGAATGAATGGTCACAATATTCATGAACGGTTCGCGGAAATAGTTAATTTTCAATTCGTCTAGTTCGTTGCACAAAAACTGAGTTCGCATTTGCAAAACGCTCACTTTTTCGAACCAGCCATAAGGGCCATAGGTAAACAAAATCATCCAAACTGCCACGGCATTTGCGCCAGAACGACTTCCGCAAAGTGTCAGATCCATTCCTTCGACGTAACCAGCTTCTTTTGTATAAACATTTTCGATTAGGCCTTTACGGCAAATGAAAACGCCAGTTCCATAAGGTGATTGTAGCATTTTATGCGCATCGATTGTGATGGAACTTATCTTTGGATTACTGAAATTCAGGATCGATTTCTGGTTGCTAAACGGATAAACAAAACCGCCGTAAGCCCCGTCAATATGGAGTTTGTATTCTAAATTATGTTTTTCTAAAACTTGGGTATAGTCTTCGGGATTGTCAACAGAGCCGAACATGGTGGTCCCCATATTGGCAACAGCAATAAAATATTTTTTACCGTTTTGTTTTGCCTGAATAATTATTTGTTCTAATACTGTTTTGTCGATTGCTCTATTTTCGAAAGCAACGGGGATTTTCAACCAATCGAGCATTAAAACATTGGCTGCTTTCGGGATTGAATAATGGGTATCTTCCGAAGCTACAATGGCGATTTCGTCTAGTTTTGCTTTCTTTTGATACATGAAAAAGTTGCGATACATCCAGATCGCTTGAATGTTGGCTTCGGTTCCGCCGGGCGAAATATAGCCGTCAATAGAATCGGGTTGGGCTTTGAAAATATCAACAGCAATTACGTTCAAAACTTCACGCTCTATTTCCTGTGTTCCTTTGAAGGCGCTTTCGGAAGTTCCCAAAGTATGGCAACCAATATGATTAGGGTTTGCCACATACGTTTGCAAAGTTGGCGCATCTTTTAGAAAAGGCGCATCGTCATAAAATACTTTTCCATCTAGTTTTGAAGCTGGATACCCCAGAGAAGCATCTTTAGAAAAATTCACGTTTTCGTCTAATGCTTTTTGTATTGTATTTTTTCGTTCTTCTTGCGTTAGTTTTTTCCAGTAAATCATTGCTAATTTTTTTTAGGTTTTTGAATGCAAAAGTTTCAAGAAATTGTTTTTTCGAGAACCAAGATTACAAAGGTAATTCTTATAATTTGAATTTTTGTTTATTCTTTATTGCTTATTAAATTTGAAATATGATAAATCGCATCGCCTTGATACACAATGGGCGAATGATTGGCATTGATTATATAACCATCGTTTGGCGCTTTTACTTTTTGTTCAAATTTTCCAAAAGGATCCGTAATTGTAGCAAGCAAAGTCCCCTTTTTTACATAACTGCCAATGGTGTTGCAATCATGTAATAATCCAGAAGATTTGGCTCTGATCCAGCGTGATTTTTCGATATAAATGGAGGATGAATTTTGTTCTTTGGTACTGTGTTTTGGGTCTAACATATTAAGATGCGACAATAATCGTTTGGCACCATTTACGCCATCATCAGCAATTGAAATGTTGATGTCAAGTGATTTACCACCTTCAAAAAGCAACATTTTTACCTTTAATTTTTCGCTCGAATTCCGAAAAGAACCAGCGATATTTTTCGAATACAAAGTAAAAGGTGCATTAAAAACATCGGCTAGAACTTTTAATTCAGCATCATTTTGAACCAACCGAATTTGCGAGGCATTGAATCTGCTGGCGCCACCGGAATGAAAATCGACAGCGTAATTTACAATTGGCATGATTTCGGTTAGAATATGAAAAGCAAACCTACTGGCCAAAGACCCTTTTTTGCTTCCCGGAAACACCCGATTTAAATCTCTTCCGTCCGGAAATTCTCTTGATCTATTCACAAAACCAAACATGTTGATGATAGGAATGCAAATGATGGTACCTGTTTTTGGCTTGTTGATTTTTTTGGCAATAAGCTGACGGACAATTTCAACACCATTTATTTCGTCACCGTGAATTCCAGCCGAAAAGAGCACAACAGGACCTTCGATTTTAGAACGTTGAACAATAATCGGAATTTTGAGTTTTGTGGTATTATGTAATTTGGCAATTTCCATATAAATGGTTTTGCTTTCGCCAGGCAAAATGGCTTCGCCTAATATCGTGATTTGTTTTTGCGGATTCTTTGTCATAAAAAATAGAAAACATAAAAGTAACGCTATTTACTAATTTGGCCTACTTTTTATACAAACTGTTTGTCAAAACAAATTGGAAAGTGTAATTTGTAATTAGGAATTTTCAGGCTAACTTTGTTTTATGAATAAACCCTCACTCGAACTTCAAATTCAGACCTTGCCAGACGGTCCCGGCGTGTATCAATATTATGATAAGGAAGGGAAAATTTTGTATGTGGGCAAAGCCAAAAATTTAAAAAAGAGAGTTTCTTCGTATTTTAATAAAATTCATGATGCGGCCAAAACCAATGTGCTGGTCAAGAAAATTGTTACTATAAAACACATCGTTGTTCCTACCGAAACCGATGCACTTTTGCTAGAAAACAACCTTATAAAAACGCTGCAGCCCCGCTATAATGTCCTGCTGCGTGACGACAAAAGTTATCCTTGGCTTTGCATTAAAAAAGAACCTTTTTCCAGGATATTTTCGACCCGAAGAATGATCAAAGATGGTTCGGAATATTTTGGTCCTTACACGAGTTTCAAAACGGTGAGTACAATTTTAGAATTAATTCGGGAATTGTATCCGCTGCGGACGTGCAATTTCGATTTGAATAAATCGAATATCGAAAGCAACAAATTCAAGGTGTGTCTCGAATATCATATTGGCAATTGTAAAGGACCTTGTGAAGGTTTGGAATCTTTAGAAAATTACCAGAAACAAGTGGATGCTATTCGCGAAATTTTGAAAGGGAATTTCAAGGAAAGTATGAAAGATTTTAGAAAAGTAATGACCGATTTAGCTCGGGATATGCACTTTGAAGAAGCTCAAAAAATAAAAGAGAAAATAGAAATTCTCGAGAATTACCAATCGCGTTCGACAATCGTGAATCCAAAAATCACCAATATCGATGTGTTTTCGATTGTTTCTGACGAAAGTTCGACATGTGTAAATTTCCTGCAAATTTCCACGGTTCGATAATTCGTTCGCACACGATGGAAATCAAAAAGAAACTCGACGAATCCGATGCTGAATTATTAGAATTGGCGATAATCGAACTTCGGGAGCGTTTTCAGTTAGTATCTAAAGAAATAATTGTGCCGTTTGAAGTTGATTTGGGCGAAAACTTAAAAGTTACCGTTCCGCAATTAGGCGACAAAAAGCAGATTTTAGATTTGTCTATTCGCAACGCCAAGTTTTACCGAATCGAACAATTAAAACAACTGCAAATTGTAGATCCCGAAAGGCATTCGAACCGGATTATGGCACAAATGCAAAAAGATTTGCGATTGCCAGTAGAGCCGCGACATATAGAATGTTTTGATAATTCGAACATTCAAGGGACCAATCCTGTGGCGGCTTGCGTGGTTTTTAAGGACGGGAAACCCAGCAAAAAAGACTATCGCCATTTTAATATAAAAACCGTCGAAGGGCCTGATGATTTTGCTTCGATGACCGAAGTTGTGTATCGCCGTTACAAACGATTATTAGACGAAAATGAGCCTTTGCCACAGCTTATTATTATTGATGGTGGAAAAGGGCAATTGTCATCGGCATTGAAAAGTATTGATGAATTAGGTTTGCGCGGAAAAATTGCCATCATTGGCATTGCAAAAAGATTGGAAGAATTATTTTATCCGGGTGATTCTATTCCGTTGTATTTAGATAAAAAATCGGAAACACTGAAGGTGATTCAGCAATTGCGAAACGAAGCGCACCGTTTTGGGATTACTTTTCACAGAGATAAAAGAAGTAAATCGGCACTCAATTCTTCGATTGAAAGCATTCCGGGAATAGGCGAAAAAACGATGTTGACTCTAATTCAACATTTTAAAAGTGTCAAAAGATTAAAATTGGCCACCGAAAAAGAAATTTCGGATGTTATTGGAGTATCAAAAGCCAAAAAAATTACCGACTTTTACAAAACCAATAACGAGTCCTAATGAAAAAAATACTGTTGTTTCTTTTTCTGTTTTTTACTTTGTTTGCATCGTATTCCCAAGACGTTGTAAAAAGACCCAAAATTGGACTGGTTCTTAGTGGTGGAGGTGCGAAAGGATTTGCACATATTGGTGTTCTAAAAGTATTAGAACAAGCAGGAATCAAAATAGATTATATTGGCGGAACAAGTATGGGTGCGGTTGTTGGCGGACTTTATGCCACGGGATATAGTGCCAATCAAATTGATTCTATTTTTAAAACTACCAATTTCGACAAGTTACTGCAAGATTTTATTCCTCGCTCGTCCAAGAATTTTTATGAAAAACGCAATGATGAATTGTATGCTGTCGTTTTGCCTTTTAATAAATTCAAAATAGGAATTCCTGAGGCCTTATCAAAAGGGATGTATAATTATAATTTATTGAGTTCGCTCACCAGAAATGTAAGACACAGCAGAGATTTTAATAAATTGAAAATTCCGTTTTTATGTATTGCAACAAATATTGAAACAGGAGATGAAGTTATTCTAAACAAAGGTAATTTGGCTCAGGATATGATCGCGAGTTCTGCATTTCCCTCTTTGTTTTCGCCTATAGAAATAGATGGAAAACTATTGATAGATGGAGGTGTGGCTAATAATTATCCCATAGAAGCGGTACGGAAAATGGGTGCTGATATTATTATTGGTGTTGATGTTCAGGATGGTTTATTGAGCAGAAAGGATCTCAAAGAAGCTACAAAAATATTGGGTCAAATATCCGCTCTTCAAACAATTGAAAAGATGAAGGAGAAAATTGTAGATACGGATATTTACATCAAACCAGACATCAAAGAATACGGAGTAATTTCATTTGATAAAGGGCAAGAGATTATTCGAAAAGGAGAAGAGGCCGCTTTTGCAGTTTATGAACAGTTAAAGCCACTTGGGAATATAGAAGGATATGTAAAGAATAATTTGAAAGTATCCGCTGATAGTCTTGAAATAAAATGTATCAACATCAATAGTTTAAAAAATTATAC
>CAILTC010000479.1 GCA_903837025.1 uncultured Bacteroidota bacterium
ACAGATGAAAAAGAAAATAGAAATACTAGCGCCAGCTAAGGATTTAATTCATGGAATGGCCGCCATCAACTCTGGAGCCGATTCAGTTTATATAGGAGCACCACAATTTGGGGCACGCTCTAACGCACACAACTCCATCGAAGATGTAGCTGCTTTAGTTCAATATGCGCATGTATTCAATGCACAAGTTTTTGTGGCTGTCAACACCATTTTGTACGACAACGAACTCGAAAACTGCCGCCTTATGATTTGGGAATTGTACCGCATTGGCGTCGACGCCCTAATTATTCAAGACATGGCAATCCTAGAAATGGATTTGCCACCCATTGTTCTTCACGCCAGTACTCAAGCTAACAATCGCGATGCCGACAAAATTAAGTTCCTGAAAGATGCCGGAATCAAACGCGTAGTTTTAGCTCGCGAATTAAACTTACATCAAATCAAAGCAATCAGCACCGCTTCGGATGTGGAACTGGAATTTTTTGTAACCGGAGCTTTATGCGTGGCTTTCAGTGGCAACTGTTATATGAGTGTTGCCAACGGTGAACGCTCTGCCAACAGAGGTTCATGTGCGCAAAACTGTCGATTGCCGTACAACTTAATCGACGGTCATGGCGAAACTTTAATCAAAAACAGCCATTTGCTTTCGATCAAAGATTTTGATGTTTCGGAACAAATCCCCAATTTAATCGAAGCCGGAATTAGTTCTTTCAAAATCGAAGGCCGATTAAAAGACATTGTTTATGTCAAAAATAACGTGTCGTACTTACGTCAAAAATTAGATGCTTTTTTAGAAGCAAACGAAAACTACACCAAAGCTTCTTCGGGAAAATGCACTTATACTTTCGATTCGGCTTTGAACCGCACTTTTAACCGTGGTTACACCGATTATTTCGTAAACGAAAGACACCAATCGATTGGTTCATGGGAAAGTCCAAAATCGAAAGGGCAATACATTGGCAAACTCATCAAGACCGTTGGCAACGCTTACGAAATCGAAAATGGCGAATTATTAAATAATGGCGACGGACTTTGTTTCATCAACGAAAACAATGAAGCCGACGGAATTTATGTCAACAAAGCCGAAAACGGTTTGGCATTTCCTAATGTCTTGAAAGATATTGCTCCGGGAACATTCATTTACCGCAACAACGACGCGGCTTTTATCAAAATCGTAGAACGTGAAGATAGCGCCATCCGAAAAATAAGCACCACTTTGACGCTTTCTGAAAACGAAAATGGTTTTGAACTCATTGCTAACGACGAAGACGGAAACGTGAGTAAGATAAATTTGGATCATCCAAAAGA
The DNA here is from genome assembly GCA_903837025.1 of uncultured Bacteroidota bacterium. Taxonomy (GTDB): domain Bacteria; phylum Bacteroidota; class Bacteroidia; order Flavobacteriales; family Flavobacteriaceae; genus Flavobacterium. The sequence goes on from CAILTC010000479.1 coordinate 1,309, forward strand.
AAGGACCAAAAACAACGAATCGATCGAAGAAAACATCAAAACACAATTGGCAAAAACAGGTTCCACACCTTATATTGCTGATGAAATAACAATTAATTTCTCCGAAAACTGGTTTCTTCCTATTTCTAAAATCAACGAAATGCGAAGAACTGTATTCGACCAATTAACCGAAATTCGTCTCGCCAATTACAAACGCGAAGAACATCAAATCGTAAAAACCTCGCACCCTTATCCAGAAACAAAACTCGATTTCATGTATAATGTTTCGAATAAATTGGCACGAAAATTCTACGAGCGTCACGGCGTTACCGAAATCGAAAAAGCATTCGAATTGCAATGGGATCCCGGAAAATCACGCGTAATGACTACCAAATATTGCATTAAATACGAATTAGAAAAATGTCCTAAATATCATCCCAATATGGAATCGAAAGTCAAAGAACCTTTGGTTTTGAAACAAGGCGAATTAGAATACAAGCTAAAATTCAATTGCAAACCCTGCGAAATGGAAATTTGGGAAAAAGATGCCGAATTCGAAATCGAAGAAAATTAATAACCAAAACCGATTCTTTTACTTCAAAAGACATCGGTTTTTTTGCTTAAATTTGGTCGGGCTATTCGCTGCAATTTTGTTATTGGAATAAGGAAAATCCAGAGGATTTTTATGTTTATAAAAAACTAAATGCCAAGTTGTGCGACTCCTCCGGAGTCGAACCAAATTCACGAATACTTTTTCTATAAAAGCCAGACCTTTCCAAGGTCAAAAAAATAAACAAAATGCAGACAAATCGAAAATTGTCTTTAACAAATAGGAATATGAAAATACTACTTTTAGGCTCAGGCGAACTCGGAAAAGAATTTGTAATTGCTGCGCAACGCATCGGACAAACCGTAATTGCGGTAGATAGTTACGAAAATGCACCCGCTATGCAAGTCGCTCACGGTTTCGAAGTCATCAACATGCTTGATGGCACCGAATTAGATCGAATTGTAGCCAAACACATGCCCGATTTCATCGTTCCCGAAATAGAAGCCATTCGCACCGAACGTTTTTATGACTACGAAAAACAAGGAATTACCGTAGTTCCATCTGCGAAAGCGGCCAATTTTACTATGAACAGAAAAGCCATTCGGGATTTGGCTGCCAAAGAATTGGGCTTAAAAACCGCCAAATATCGTTATGCAACAACTGCCGATGAGTTACGAAAAGGAGTTGA
>CAILTC010000480.1 GCA_903837025.1 uncultured Bacteroidota bacterium
TTAAAGTTAATTTATTCATTAAAAAATCAAATATAGTTATTAGTGGAAAATAACTTTCCTAAATTTACAAAAAATTTAAAAATCATGTCTAAAATAACAATAAAAGAAACACAAAACCCAAGTATCTTAAAATTTGAATTTGATGATTTCATCACTAAAAATGAAAGTTTCGAATTTAAAAATATTGATGAGGCCAAGGATTCACCCCTTGCCCAACAACTTTTCTATTTGCCTTTTGTAAAAACAGTTTACATCTCAGGAAATTTCATTGCAATTGAAAAATTCAGTATTGTAGAATGGAACGACGTAAAAGATGCGGTAGCTGAACAAATAGAAGCATTTGTAGCAAATGGAGGAATAATTATTACCCCTCAAGAAAACAAAACCCAAAAACAACCTATAACTGTTTATGGGGAATCGACTCCAAATCCTTCTGCATTAAAATTTGTTGTAAGTAGAATGTTAACTAAAAACGCTGTTGAATTTAAAAATATTGATGAAACAGCTGCTTCTCCACTAGCAAAAGAACTATTTAAATTTTCATACGTAAAAGAAGTCTTTATGGATGAAAATTATATTTCTGTAACCAAATACGAAATTAATAATTGGGAAGAAATCACATTAGAATTAAGAAGTTTCATTAAACAATATATCGAAAACGGTGGAATTGTTTTAGACGAAAGTTTACTTGTAGCTCATGCGGAACAAGAAAAAAACAAAACTCAAAATTTCGATAATTTAGATGTGACCTCACAACAAATCATCAATATATTAGAAGAATATGTAAAACCTGCCGTACAAGCTGACGGTGGTAATATTGCTTTTGAATCTTATAATGAAACTGACAAAACCGTAAAAGTAATCCTCCAAGGGGCTTGCAGCGGATGCCCTTCATCTACTTTTACACTGAAAAGCGGTATTGAAAACATGCTGAAAAGCATGCTGAATGACGAAGCTATCAAGGTCGAAGCGGTAAATGCATAATCTTTACAAACACTATAGTCAAATATTTTTTTTTTAAGTAAAGCAAATTTATTAATAACGAACATTATTAAAGAAATTATTTACAATTTTATAAAGTAATCTTACCGAAAAAGCTTACTATTGTATAAATTTAAAAACAAAAAGACTATGGGAGTTTCATCATTTTTTAAAGATCTATTAGGCAAGGCCAATATAGATGTTGATTCATTAACGAATCAAGCAGAAGATTTAGCAACAGCTGCAATTGAAAAAGCCAAGGGAGCCGCAGCTCCACTTATGGACAAAGTTGAAGATTTTGCTGAATCGGCAAAAGAAAAAGTTAGCGAGTACGTCCCTGGTGCAAGCGACACTATTGAGAACACAATAAATTCTATAAAAGAAAAAGCTAGCGATTTTGCAGACCAAGCTAGTGACCTTGCAGAAAATGCAGTAGAAGGCGTAAAAGGTAAAATAAGTAATCTAACAGATACTACTGCTGAACCTAAAGCATAATAATAATTTACACTATCTTTGCAATTCAAACTTAACCTTCTCTTATGAGAAGGTTTTTTATTATAAAAAAAAATGATAATCAACCCAGATTACTTAGCAAATTACGCCGAAAATTTCATAAAGACATTAATTGAATATTCTCCAAAGTTAATATCCGCATTCGTAATTCTATTTTTCGGACTTTATTCTATTCGACTTATCAATCGAATCATTAGAAAAATTATGATCAAAAGAGATTTAGACCCAACATTAACCAATTTCCTTTCCGACATTCTACTTTGGGTTTTGAGAGTTTTGTTATTCGTTACCGTCATAGACAAATTGGGAATAGGTACTTCTTCGTTTGTTGCCATATTAGGAGCTATGGGGCTCGCTGTAGGCTTATCACTTCAAGGTTCCCTATCTAATTTTGCAGGAGGAATGTTGATTATTGTATTCAAACCCTTTAAAGTTGGTGACACAATTGAAGCTCAAGGAATCACAGGAACGGTTAACGAAATACAGATATTTGTGACCAAAATAATCAACAGTAACAACCAAACTATTTTTGTCCCGAATGGTTCTTTGTCGAACGGTACCATTACCAATTACTCGTTACAGGGATCAAGAAGAGCTGATTTGACAATTTCAATTTCTTATGATACTAATATTAAAAAAGCAAAAGACATTATTACTGAAGTTTTAAACAATAACCCGAAAGTGCTTAAAACTCCAGCTGCCGAAGTTTCTGTTAAGAATTTGACAGATAGTTCGATTCAAATAGCGGTGAGACCTTGGTCAATTAATGCCGATTTTGGCAGCGTTAGTTCTGATACTTTAGAGAATTGCAAAATAGCTTTTGATACAGCCGGAATAGTTATTCAGCCTTTTGTAAAAGAAGTTTCGAGGAATGATTTGTAGTTTTATTTCTTCGAAACAGTCATCATAAAATCTTTCAAATAATAAGGTTCAAAATAAGCGACATCTACAGTGTCGCTTTTTTTGTATTTTTCAAAACTTAAAAAACTCATTTCTTTTGCCGATGGATATTTAATTTCATCCAAGAAAATAAAGTTTTCCTTGGTCAAAACTGTTTTGCATTTTTCGGCACAGTCTCCAACAAAATATATAGTTTCCTGCAAATCATCAAAAGAATTCTCTGTAATGATTTCGGCTTGAACGGCTCTTTTGTTTTCGTGATTTGGAGTAAAAACAGCACTATATACTTCCATTCTTCGGGCATCAAGCATGGGGATAATCAAGCAATTAGAAACTTTTGCTTGTGATGCCAAAACTTGTAAAGTATCTACCGCAATCAAAGGGATATCTAGGGCAAAACACAAACCTTTTGCCGCAGAAACACCAATTCGTAATCCGGTATAAGAACCAGGACCCTGACTCACAGCAATTGCCGATAAATCTTGGAAAGAAATTCCGGCTTCTTTAATGATTTCTTCAATAAAAACGTGTAATCGTTCAGCGTGCGAATAGCCTTCTTCGGCAATTTCTTTACAAAGAATGGTAATTCCTTCTTTTGCAAGAGTAACAGAACAATTTTTGGTAGCGGTCTCGATGTTGAGGATGTAAGTCAATTTTAGATTTTAGATTTTAGATTTTAGATTCTGAGAAGTGAATACTAAAAACTGATTACTGAACACTATTTCTTCTCTGCTACTTTATCTGTAGTGACTTTATCACCCGAATTCAAATCCTTTGAAACAGTTGAATACGGACCAGTAATGACAACATCTCCTTTTTTAAGACCTGATAAAACCTCAATATTAGTATCGTCTTGAATTCCTGTTTTTATGATGCGAATTTTTGCTTTGTTGCCCACTTTAACAAAAACACATTCTAGTTTTTTATCGCTTTTATGAGTTACTTTTTTTTCCGCAGGCGTATTAGGATCTTCTATTTTAATAGCTTTCACAGCTGTGGTGTCCGATTTTACTACAACCGAACTTATTGGCACTGCCAAAACATTAGCTCTAGATTTGGTAACAATATCAACAGTTGCTGTCATTCCAGGTCTAAAAGGTGAATAGGCCACCGGTTTTCCTTCTAATAAATCTTGATAAGATTCTTTTAGAATTCTAATTTTAACCTTAAAATTAGTAACCTGATCGGCTGTTAAAGAAGTGCTAGCCGAGTTAGAAATACTTGTAACAATACCCTTAAATTGTTTTTTTAAATAGGCATCAACTGCAACTTTAGCTTCATCACCTACCTTTATTTTCACGATGTCATTTTCATTCACATCGACTTCTACTTCCATATTATTCAAATTCGCTACACGAAGCAGCTCAGTTCCCGCCATTTGTTGAGTCCCTAAAACACGTTCTCCTAATTCGACATTCAACACCGAAATGGTTCCATCGGCAGGCGCATAAATTATGGTTCTTCCTAGATTGTCTTTGGCTTCATTTACTGTAGCCGTTGCGCTTTTTACATTAAAATAAGCCGATTGTTTAGCTGCTTTGGCCACTTAAAAAGTAGAAACAGCTTTGTCCCAATCTGATTTGGAAATAATTCCTTTTTCAAACAAGGTTTTATTCCTGTCATAATTAGATTTCGATTCATTAAACGAGGCATCTGCTTGACTTAAACCCGCTTTAGAGCCTGCTAAATTTGCAACCGTTCTATTTAATCCCGATGTATATAAATCTGGATTTATCTTTACCAATAAATCTCCTTTTTTGACTACTTGTCCTTCTTTTATAGGCAATTCGATAATTTCACCCGAAACCATAGAAGCGATTTTTACTTGTATTTCGGGTTGAATTTTACCTGTTGCTGATACCGTTTCGACAATCGTAGTGTTGTTTACATTGGCAATTTCAATAGATTTCCCATTATCTTTATTTCCAATAACTCCTGCTTTAGAAAGCCCTATTAATACCGCAATGATTGCAACTGCTCCGCCAATTATAAAATAAATCGTTTTTTTTGACATAATAAATTAGTTTTTGAAAATTGAAATTCCAAAATAGAATTCCAATATTTTTATTTTAAAGATGTAATCGTATTTTGTTCTCAGAACTTCCGATTGCGCATTCGAAAGCAAGGTTTGTGCTTGATTAAAATCGAATGAATTCATCATTCCTACTGCATATTTTTCTTTGGCATAATTATAAGCTTCCTGTCTAGCTTCAAGCGCGACAAGTGATGATTCATAAGAATTTAAAGCCCCTTTAGCATCCGTAAACGCGGTAAAAACATTGCGTTGCAAATCTAAATTTTGTTGTTCTAAGGTGATTTTAGATTTCTCTAAGTTTACTTTGGAACGCTCTACATTATTTTTGGCTGAAAACCCATTAAAAATAGGAATCGACAATTGCGCTCCAAAAGATTGTCCTTTGTTTGTATCAAACTGACTTGAAAAAGAAGGAGGTGCCTGCGTCCCTATTATTTGCCCCGAGTTATTAAAAAGAGGTACATCAGCATAAGAAACACGGGTGTTAAAACTATAAAAACCGGTCAAATGGGGTTGAAAAGCTCCTTTTGCTATAGCTACATTTTTTTCGGCAATTTCTAAGTTTGTTTTAGCAATTTTCAACTCCGTTTTAGTTTCTTTTGCCTTGTCATAAATAGCAGATGGCGTTTGAGCCAAAATATTATTTTCATCTTTTGCAGAAGTTTCGTCAGTTACTTCAAAATTTTCAAAATCTTTCAATTGCAATAATTGAGATAAACTTAATTTCGAAATTAACAAGGTATTTTCAGCAGCAATAACTTTTTGATTATCTAATGCTACAGTCGCTTTTATATCCAATAAATCCCCACGAGGAACCGAACCCGCCGAAACTAGCTCTTGCGACCGAACGAACTGTTTTTTGTTGATTTCCAATTGTTCTTGTTGCACTTTTAGATTTTCTTTATTGAAAAGCACTTGCAAGAATGCATTGGCTACATTGAGCGCCACATCTTCCTGCATCTTCAATAATTGATATTTTGCGGCTATAATTGAAAGATTCGCTCTTCGAAGCGTATTTTGATTTTGCAATCCTCTATAAATATCGACACCTATACTTGCACCCGCTGATGTAAATTGCGTAGTTTGATTTCTCAAAAGTCCTGTTGTGATATCTTGGTTCAAACCAACATTCCAGGAATGTGATGCATTAGCATTGACCGAAGGAAGAAAATTCCCCAATGCTCCCTTTTTATCAATAACTGCCGTTTGAGTATCTAACTCGGATTGTTTGATAGAAATGTTATGGTCTATAGCGTATCGAACGCACTCTTCTAATGTCCATTTTTTAGTTTGAGCCTGAAAGGACAAACTAAATAGAGCGATAAAAACGAAAGTAAAGTAATATTTTTTTTTCATATAATTGGAATGAAAGCGCAGCAAATATACCACACAAATTTAACATTTTTTTTAAAACTGAAATTCTTTTTATAGAATATACTTATGGTTTTGGTGCTTCAGGTTTCAAGCCTTGATTCCATACTTTTATTTTGTCCGAAGCCTTGACACCGCTTTTAATTTGTACATAAATTCCATCGCTAACTCCCAATACAACATTTCGTCTTTCGAATTTTTTCACACCCGTTTCTACTTCAACGAATGGTTTTTGTGTTTTGGGATCAAATTGTATTAAGGCTTCTTTCAACGCTAAAACCTTTTCTGCTTTTTCTAAAATAATCGACGCATTGGCGCTCAATCCAGCACGGATAAAAGTATTGTCTTTATTTGGCATTGATGCTTTAATTTCGAATTGAATCGCTCCATTCTCCACTTTACCTTTTGGAGCAATATATTGAAGAACAGCATCGAATTTTTTATTTTCTATAGCTCCAACGGTGATTTCTATTGGTAATTTTTCTTTTATTTTGCCAACTTCTGACTCATCAATTTTACCCACAAATATCATTCGCCCTACATCGGCAACACTGGCAATTGTAGTTCCTTCATTAAAAGTATTGCTTTCTATCACCTGATTCCCCACTTTTACAGGAACATCAAGCACCATTCCGTTTACGGTTGATCGAATTAAAGTATTGGCATAATTCCCAAGACCCGAACTAGTTCCTGTTTTTACGATATCGAAACCTTGTTTCGAAGCAGTATAATTTTGTTTGGCTTGGTTATAAGCCAATTGTGCCGCATCAAAATCATTGGCGGAAATAACGCCTTTATCAAACAATATTTTTTGCCTTTGAAATAATTTCTCTTGATTGTCTAGGTTTATTTTGGTAGTCTGAACTTGATTTTGCGAATTACTCAAATTCGAAACATTGGCAACTACTTTAATTTTAGCAATTAAGTCCCCCGCCTTAATTTTATCTCCCGCTTTGATATAAACTGCTTCAATTATACCTGAAATATTAGGCTTAATAAGCACTTCCTCATCAGGAACAATGTTACCCGTGGCGATAGTGTTTTTGACGATTGTTTTAATTTCTGCCTTGTCTGTTTCAAAAACTATGGGCGATTCTTGGTTCTTAGCATACAAATAATACAAAGCACCAAAAAATACTATTGCTATAAATATTAAAATTGTTATGGTTACTCCTTTTTTCATATTGATGGTTTTAATTCGATTATTTTTCCCAAAAAGTAAAACTGTGGGCTATTTTTATTTTTAATTTATTCTGTTCTTAATGCGTCAACAGGTTTTATTTTTATGGCGGTTTGAGCTGGGATTAATCCTGCTAATAATCCAGAACCGACTAATATAATTAAGGCGAAAAATACGACTGATAAATCCACACTTGGATTGGCAAACATCATATCTTTATTCGGCATACCGTCAATAATCTTGTTTACTATTATCAAAACACCTGTTGCCACGGCAATGCCAAACATCCCTGCAGAGATGGTCAAAAATATCGCTTCTAATAATATTTGCGAACGAATTGCTCCCGGCGTTGCCCCCAAAGCTCTTCGAATTCCGATTTCTTTGGTCCTTTCTTTTACTACTATTAGCATAATATTCGAAATTCCGATAACTCCTGATAGCAAAACTAGAGTCCCAACAAAGTAAGCGATAAACCTCAAAATGGTAAATAGCCCTAACACTTTCTTGAATTCTGCAAACAAATCAAAGTTTCCGATCGCTCTATCATCGTCGGGACTTATCGAATGCCTTGATTTCATAAAGTCTAAAATTTTAGGCTTCAAATCTGTTATCGAAGCATTGTCCTTTGCTGTAATTGCCATCCACCCTACTTTATCTCCAAAATTAAATGCCTGTTGAAAGGTAGTAAAGGGTACAAAAATATTTTTTTGCGCTTGTTCTGCATTACCATTATTATTGCCTTTGGTTTTATAAACACCTACAACCATGAAATTTACACCATTCACTTTAATGTAAGTTCCAATAGCTTCTTCGCCATTATCATATAATCCTGTAATTACTCCTTGACCAATTACGGCTACTTTCCGTTTTAAATTTATATCTTGATAATTGACGAATCTTCCTTTAATAATATCCATCGATTGTTGTTTAACAAACTCTGGATAATCACCATACACATTAAAAACAGCTGTTTTTGTTCCTCTCACAACATTATTTGTCTGATCGTGACCGCCCAATTGATTTCGAGGAGAAACATATAATAGGTCTGGGAAATTCTCTTTTAAAGCTTGAACATCGTCATTTTTATAATTAAATCTTCTTATTTGAGGCAATCCTTTATAAGGTTTTGATGTGGGTTGTGTCCACATAAACATTGTATTTGTTGCCATTCCGGAAAACCCTTTTTTAACACCGTTCTCTAAACCAGTTCCTGCGGCAAGTAAGATAACCAAAATAAAAATTCCCCAAAACACACCAAAAGCAGTCAGTATTGTCCGAAAAGTATTTGCGGTCAATGCTTCTAAAATCTCTGTCCATTTATCTCTATCAAACATAATTATTCGTCTCTAAGTGCTACAATGGGTCTAATTTTCGCGGCTCTATATGCTGGAAAAAAACCGGCTAAGGCTCCGGCAAAAATCAATAAAATCAAAGTGGTTAATGCGACACTAAAATCGACTTCGGGATTCAAAAAATAGTCACTTTTTATTTGTGGTCCAACCAATTCTAAAAGCAATAAACTAGATAATAACCCAATAAATCCAGCTATAGTAGTAATAAAAATTGACTCGTGTAATATCATCCCAACAATCGAAATTGGAGAAGCTCCAAGTGCTTTCCGAATACCAATTTCCTTGGTTCTTTCTTTTACAATAATCAACATAATATTGCTAACCCCCACAACTCCTGCAATGATCGTACAAATTCCCACCCACCAAAAAAACAATCGGATATATAAATTCAAATCATAAAATTGTTTCACATTTTCTAAAGTACTATTGATTCCAATGCCACTCAAATCATCTGGCGCAATACCGTTTTTGCTTTTAAGCATTTGTGAAACTCCAGAAGTGAATTTCAAAGACTCGGACAAAGCTTCTTCATAAGTATCTTTTTTATGCAGCGTAAAAGAGATGTCGCTCAATTTATCTCCTCCGCTTCCAAAAACATGTTGCATGGTTGATATCGGAAAATAAACTCGGGCTTCTTCCCTTTCTCCACCTGGATCCGTAAAAAACCCAACTACTTTAAATTTTACATTATTAATTGAAATTTGTTCCCCAATTGGATTTTTCTCTTTAAACAAATCTTGTTTTATTTTCCGGCCAATCACCGCAACTTTGGTGCTATTTACTATATCATTGTCGTTTACAAATCTGCCCTCAACAATACTGACTTTTTCAATAGCTTGATGATCTGGCGAAACTCCTTGACAATCATAAGACCCCGTTTCTTTTCCATAAACTACAGATCCGTTCCAAATATTAAATTTCGAACTTTTCTTGTCTATTTGTTTATCGAATTTTTGTGTCGAAAGTTCAAAATCACTATTTCGCAACTGAATATGTCTTCCAGGATTTAGACCTTTATATTCCTTGGCCGTTGTACCTGCCCAAATCCAAATAACGCCATCCGCATCATTCTGGAATTGCTTCGCTATTCCGTTCTCGAGTCCTTTTCCGGCTCCCAGAAGAATAACCAAAATAAATATTCCCGAAGCCACAGAAATCCCCGTGAGAAAAGTTCTCATTTTGTTTTTAGCGATAGCCTCAAAAATTTCCTGCCAGCGTTCGATATTAAACATAAGACTTTGCTCTAACTTGTTCTACTAATTTGTCGTCAATGATCAATCCATCTTTTAGCACCACGTTTCTTTTGCACATGGCGGCAATATCCGGTTCGTGCGTTACAATCAAAATCGTCTTTCCCTCGTCATTTATCCCTTGTATCAATTCCATAACTTCATATGAAGTCAAAGTATCTAAAGCACCTGTTGGCTCATCGGCCAATAAAACTTTGGGATTCGATGCCAATGCTCTAGCAATTGCAACCCGTTGTTTTTGTCCACCTGAAAGTTCGTTAGGCAAGTGATGCGAATGCGATGCTAAGCCCACTTTTTCGAGATAAGCCATGGCTATTTCGTTGCGCTCTTTTCTTTTAATTCCTTGATAATAAAGCGGCATTGCGACATTATCTAGCGCCGATTTATAATTAATTAAATTGAAAGATTGGAAAACAAAACCCAAGAATTGGTTTCGATATCGGGAAGCTATTGTTTCGTTAAGATTTTTGATGGGTATTTTATCCAAAATATAATGACCCGAATCGGCTTCGTCTAGAATGCCAAGAATGTTAAGTAAAGTAGATTTTCCCGAACCCGACGAACCCATAATGGCTACCAATTCGCCTTCTTTGATATTGAAATTAATTCCTTTCAGCACATGCAATTCGGAACCTCCCACTTTATAGGATTTATGTAAGTCTTTAATTTCTATCATGTTCTTGAATAATTTATAACAATAGTAATGCTTTTACATAAAAAATTATGATAACAAAACGTTAATACTATTTCAGATTTATTCCTATAAGACTGATTCATTATGAAAATGTTACAGGCTTATTAATAAAATTTTTTAGATTCCAAAATTTTACATTTTACAAAAACTAAAAAGCGATGCAATCCAATAGGAAACATCGCTTTTTACTTGAATAATAAAGATATTTACCCTAATCAATAATATGATTTCTTCGCATTAATTCAATGGCATTCATGCTTTGGGTTACCCCTTTTTGTAATTTATAATCGGGTTCCAACAAGCCATTTTTGTTGTGAAGTTCAAAGCAATAGTTACTGATAACATGAGGATAGGAACTTTCCATTTTTGTGAGATCAAGATCGTGTGTGGCTATTAAACAGGTATTGAATGTTTTCATTTTGATAATTTTCTCTAAAAACAACTCGGAACCTTTTAGTTTATCAACCGAATTGGTTCCTTTTAGAATCTCATCTAAAATGATAAATTGAGGTTCGTTATTTTCGAGTTTCTCAATCAGCAATCTCAATCTTTGAATTTCAGCATTAAAATATGAACTTCCATCCGAAAGCGAATCGCTGGTGCTCATACTTGTAAAAATTGAAATTGGCGAAAAAACAAAAGATTCCGCACAAACCGGACATCCATTCATGGCCAAAACCATATTGATTCCAACGCTTCGTAAAAAAGTACTTTTACCAGTCATGTTGGCACCCGTAACAATCGTTACATTGTTATTTTCAATCGTCGAAAAATCATTATAAACTCTTTCGTTTTTTGGAATCAAAGGATGAGAAAGGTTCTTCGCATCAATAACAGCATTCGTTTCCGAACAAACAGGATACTGAAATTCGGGGTTTTGATAGGCAAAAAGACCCAAACTTATAAAAGCTTCGAATTCGGCAATGGCATCAAACCATTTTGGGAATTCGGTTTTATTTTCGAATAGAAAGTTTTCAATTTTTGTTGCAAATTGCAATCGCCATAAAAAAACCATATCCAAAATAGTTCCGAAAATTTGAATCGTACCGCTGTCATAAGAATCAATTAATTTTGATAATTTATTAATCAACATCGAAGCAGTTGTTTCGCTATTGGTTGCAACTTTTTTCTGTAAAAGAATGTTAGTATTCGATAGAAATTTTTCCTTCTCAATTAATACTAAAACCGGAACATAACCTTTCAATTCATTGGCTTTATTATCAACAGCCGTAATGATTTCATTAATTGCTTTGCCATAAATCCTATTTATAGTAAAAGACAAAAGAACTAGAAATAAAAAAACCAAGGTGCTAAAAAGGGATGATTTTAGCACGATAGCAGTAATTATCAAAGCTACATTTAGTATCGGAACAATAATCAATAATAATCGCAATGATTTTTTGTTGAGTCGAAAATCGTTATAATTAAAAGTCCAGTTTCTTTCCTTTTTTAAATTAGCATCAATTGGTTCAATCGATTTTGTGGTTGCGAGGAAATCAACGCACCATTTTATTTTCTCGGATAGTTCTTTAATACCATTTTGTCTTTCTATAATGGGATCATTTCTTAACAAATGATTCGCTAAATAAAAGGCTAATTTGTTTTTTCCAAAAATAGTTTGACACCGATTTATTTTTTGAAATAAGGAATTACTACCAAATATCCCCAAATCGTGACCATAAGGATGATTAGCATCCGTTTCTGAAAAAGGTTTCTCCCCATTACTTTTCCCTTCGTCCTGGATCTCAAAACAAACCTTTTTAACAGCATCGAAAAAATGAATTTTATCCAATAAATTCCTTGAAGTGATTAACAATGCTAAGAAAACAACAAAGAATACGATCCCAACAACAAACTCGAAAATAGAAGTTTTTAAAAGTGTATACCTTCCTAATTCAACAACAAACGTGATAAAAACCAAAAAACGGAATAAAGTCACCCAATTTTGTTTTTTCGTCGCTGCATTTATAATTTCAATCGCCTTTTGATTGATGCTTTCAATTTGATTCATTTTATTCTAAGAATTTAGTGCAAACTACATTATTTTTTCTCACAAAGAAACAAATCACAAAGATTTTATAATAAAATAACTACCCTTATCTTATACCAATGTTTTTTTTATCCACAGATTTCAAAGATTAAAAGGATTTTGTATTCAGTTATTAAATAGCTGTGATAATCTTTTAAAGCTGTAGCTAAAAACAAACAGTTTTTTTATTCCATTCTTAAATAACACGAACAAATTTCAATAATCAAATCAATATTTAACTATGAAAAAATAGCAATATTCACTAATTTTGCATCCTTAAATTTAAAATAAAATGACAAAATTCTTTTCAATTCTAGCTACCTTCGTTCTTATCATAGTAGTTTCTAGTTGTTCTACGTCTAATAAAATAGCCGCACTAAAACCAGAACCCAATAACGCCAGTCCTTTGGTTTATGAAAACACACCCTCCTTCATTAATTTGCCCGTTAGTATCAAACTAAAAGATATTGAAAATAAAACCAATGCGCTTTTGAATGGTGTAATCTATGAAGATAACAACATTGAAGACGACAACATTCAAATGAAAATTTGGAAACAAGCACCCATTTTAATAACCAACGACAATGGAAAAGTTAAAACTGTTTTACCTCTAAAAGTATGGGTAAAATACAGAATTGGCACAAAAACCATGGGTATTGATTTATACAGTACTGAAGAATTTAATCTGAACGGCGTAATAACTTTGACAAGCGAAGCGACATTGACCAATTGGAAATTGAGCACCAAAACAGAGTTAAAATCACTAGATTGGAACGAAAGTCCATCAATGGTAGTTTTTGGAAAAAATGTTCCTGTAACCTATCTTATTAATCCTGCTGTTAAACTTTTCAAATCTAAAATCGAGACAAAAATTGACGCCGCTATTGAAAAATCAATGGATTTTAAACCAAATGTTTTGAAGGCTTTAGAAAAAATAGCTACCCCATTCATGATGAATGAAGCTTACCAAAGTTGGTTACAAATTATTCCTGTCGAAATCTATTCTACCGCTGCAAAATTCAAAAACGATAGTTTTTTTCTTGATATGGGAATGAAATGTAATATGGAAACCGTAATAGGAAACCAACCCACAGCAAAATTTGACGCTTCGAAAATTGTTTTGAAACCCGTATCTAAAATTCCGAATCAAATTTCAGCAAATATCGCCGCAGTTTCTACTTATGCAGAAGCTTCGAAAATAATGACAAAGAATTTTTCTGGTCAAGAATTTGGTTCAGGAAGCAAAAAAATAACCGTACAAAAAGTAGCCATTTGGCAAAAAGACAACAAAATGGTTATCGCTTTAGACGTTTTGGGAACCATAAACGGAACGCTCTATTTAACGGGATTACCGCAATATAATGAACAAACAAAAGAACTATTTTTTGACAAAATGGATTATGTTTTAGACACCAAAAGCAAATTAATGCGAACAGCAAGCTGGCTTGCACAAGGAATGGTTTTGAGAAAAATTCAGGAAAGTTGTCGGTATTCTATAACTCCAAATTTAGAAGAGGGCAAGAAAAGCATGATGGCCTATTTGAAAAATTATTCGCCAATGCCAGGTGTTTTTGTTAATGGTACTATGGATGATATTCAATTTCAGAAAACACAATTGACCAATAACGCTATTATTGCTTTTATAAAAGTAAACGGAACCGTAAATGTTTCAATTGATGGGTTGAAGTAATCCCCTCCCCAGCCCTCCCCGAAGGGGAGGGAACCGATTCAGGCAAAGTAGGAGATAATGTATATTTACTTGTCAAGACTCAAATTGCGAATTTTAGATTGCAGGTAGTAGAACGCAGTTTAAAGATTCAACTTTCCTATTGCTTTAAAATTGCAATTGAAATGACTTCTTATTTATTTTTTCTCATTCTGTAAATAGCATAAAAAACACCTCCTACAAGTAAATAAGGAATTACCATTAAGTAAACAATTCCGTTATTTACAGCTTGTGCTTTCGCTACATTTCCTTCTCCAGCCAAAGCGGCACGACACATGTCGCATTGTGCATTTGCACCAATGTGTAACAACAAAAAA
>CAILTC010000481.1 GCA_903837025.1 uncultured Bacteroidota bacterium
CAACACACAATCAAAATAAAAGATTAGGTAGAGGAGAAGGTTCTGGTAAAGGTGGTACTGCATCACGTGGTCACAAAGGAGCAAAATCTCGTTCTGGTTATTCTAAAAAGATTGGTTTTGAAGGTGGTCAAATGCCACTTCAAAGACGTGTACCGAAGTTTGGTTTCACAAACATCAATCGTAAAGAATACGAAGGTGTAAATCTTGATACACTTCAATTATTAGTGGATAATGGTATCGTAACTGATTCAGTCGATATGACTGTTTATGTTGCTAACCGTTTGGCTACTAAAAATGAAATTGTAAAGATTTTAGGAAGAGGAGAATTGAAAGCAAAATTAAAAGTAACTGCTCACAAATTTACTGCTACTGCAAAAGCGGCTATTGAAGCTGCTGGTGGAGAAGTTGTAACAATATAATTTTTCAATCAGTATGAAGAAAATTATTGAATCAATAAGTAACGTTTGGAAAATTGAAGAACTAAAAAATAGAATCCTAATTACATTTGGGATTCTAATAGTTTATCGTTTCGGAGCGCATGTTACACTTCCTGGTATCGATGCTACACAATTAAACAGTCTAGCAGGACAAACCAAAAACGGTCTTGGATCTATCCTTGATATGTTTACTGGAGGTGCTTTTTCTAAAGCTTCTGTTTTTGCCTTAGGTATTATGCCTTATATTTCTGCTTCAATTGTTGTTCAGTTAATGGGAATTGCGATTCCATATTTGCAAAAACTTCAAAGTGATGGAGAAAGTGGTACAAAAAAAATCAATCAAATTACCCGTTGGTTAACAATTGGTATTACATTGGTTCAAGGACCTGGATACATTTATAATCTATACAGAACATTACCTAGTAGTGCTTTCTTGTTAGGATTTAATTCATTCGAATTCTTATTTTCTTCAGTAGTAATCTTAGTTACAGGTACAATTTTTGCCATGTGGTTAGGAGAAAAAATTACTGATAAAGGAATTGGAAACGGAATATCACTATTGATTATGGTTGGTATTTTGGCTAGATTACCTCAAGCTTTTATCCAAGAGTTTGCTGCTAGAGTAACTAATAATAATGGTGGACCAATGTTATTGGTTGTCGAAATTATTATTTGGTTATTAATTATTATATCTTGTGTATTGCTAGTAATGGCAATTAGAAAAATTCCGGTACAATATGCTCGTCGTACAACATCGGGAGATTTTGAAAAAGATATGATGGGTGGTAACAGACAATGGATTCCATTAAAGCTTAATGCTGCAGGTGTAATGCCTATCATTTTTGCTCAGGCAATTATGTTCATTCCTGCCGCTGTAGCCGGTTTGTCTAAATCGGATGCTTCTCAATCGATTGTTGGTGCTTTTAGTAATATGTTTGGGTTTTGGTATAACTTAGTTTTTGCAACTCTTATTGTTGTATTTACTTTCTTTTATACTGCGATTACCATTCCTACGAATAAAATGTCTGATGATTTGAAAAGAAGTGGTGGTTTTATTCCAGGTATTAGACCAGGAGTAGAAACGTCTGATTTTCTTGACAAAGTGATGTCTTTAATTACGTTCCCAGGCTCTTTATTTCTTGCTTTTATAGCTGTGTTCCCAGCAATTATTGTAAGTCTTATGGATGTTCAACAATCTTGGGCAATGTTTTTTGGAGGTACATCATTGATAATTATGGTTGGTGTTGCAATAGACACTATACAACAAATCAACTCATACTTGTTGAACAAACATTATGATGGTTTGATGAAAAGTGGTAAAAACAGAAAAGCAGTAGCTTAATCTTATGGCAAAACAATCAGCAATAGAACAAGACGGATCGATAATCGAAGCATTGTCAAATGCAATGTTCCGTGTTGAGTTAGAAAATGGACATATTGTAATTGCTCATATATCTGGAAAAATGCGTATGCATTACATCAAATTATTACCTGGTGATAAAGTGAAACTAGAAATGAGTCCTTATGATTTGTCAAAAGCAAGAATTACTTATAGATATTAAAGATATTCACAATGAAAGTAAGAGCATCAGTTAAAAAAAGAAGTGCCGAGTGCAAAATTGTACGAAGAAAAGGCAGATTATACGTAATCAACAAAAAGAATCCTAGATTTAAACAAAGACAAGGATAATTATGGCAAGAATAGCAGGGGTAGACATCCCGAAAAACAAAAGAGGAGTTATCGCTTTAACCTATATCTTCGGAATTGGTAGAAGTAGAGCAGTTGAGATTTTAGAAAAAGCTCAAGTTAGCCAAGATACAAAAGTTCAAGAATGGAATGATGACGAGATCGGAGCAATTCGTGAAGCTGTATCATTTTTCAAAATTGAAGGTGAACTACGTTCAGAAGTTTCTTTAAACATTAAACGTTTAATGGATATTGGATGTTATAGAGGAATCCGTCATAGATCTGGTCTTCCATTAAGAGGACAAAGAACTAAGAACAACTCTAGAACAAGAAAAGGAAAAAGAAAAACTGTTGCCAACAAGAAAAAAGCAACTAAATAATAAGTAATATGGCTAAAGCAACTGCAAAAAAACGTAAAGTTATCGTTGAATCAACGGGAGAAGCTCATATTTCTGCTACCTTCAATAACATCATCATTTCTTTGACAAACAAAAAAGGTGAAGTTATTTCTTGGTCTTCAGCTGGTAAAATGGGTTTCAGAGGTTCTAAAAAGAACACTCCGTATGCAGCCCAAATGGCAGCAGAAGATTGTAGTAAAGTAGCGTTAGAAGCTGGACTTAAAAAAGTAAAAGTGTATGTAAAAGGACCAGGAAACGGACGTGAGTCTGCAATTCGTTCTTTGCATAACGGTGGAATTGAAGTAACAGAAATTATTGACGTTACACCAATGCCTCACAATGGATGTCGTCCTCCTAAAAGACGTAGAGTTTAATACTCAAATTTAATTATAGTATAAACTAGATAGAATAACGATTATCGAAGGATAAGACCTGAATTCATAATCTCTATCTTAAACAATTTAAAATGGCAAGATATACTGGTCCAAGTACAAGAATCGCTCGTAAATTCGGAGAAGCAATCTTCGGAGACGATAAAGCTTTCGAAAAAAGAAATTACCCACCTGGACAACACGGGATGGCTAAAAAAAGAGGAAAAAAATCTGAATATGCTGTCCAGTTAATGGAAAAGCAAAAAGCTAAATATTCTTATGGAATTTTAGAAAAACAATTCAGAAATTTATTCGAAAAAGCATCAGCTACTAAAGGTGTTACTGGTGAAGTTTTATTACAATTGTGCGAAGCAAGATTAGACAACGTTGTTTATAGAATGGGTATTGCTCCTTCTAGAAGAGGTGCTCGTCAAATCGTTTCTCACAGACACGTAACCGTTAACGGTGAAAATGTTAATATTCCTTCTTACCACCTTAAACCTGGTGATAAAGTTGCTGTTCGTGAAAAATCTAAATCTATAGAGGCTATCGAACGTTCTTTGTCTAATTCAAGTCATGTTTATGAATGGATTACCTGGAATAATGATCTTAAAGAAGGTACTTTTGTTTCTGTACCGGCTAGACTTCAAATCCCGGAAAACATTAAAGAACAATTAATCGTAGAGTTGTACAACAAATAATAATTGACTTAGTCGAAATTTATGGCAATATTTAATTTTCAGAAACCCGATAAAGTTATCATGATCGATTCAACCGATTTTGAAGGTAAATTCGAATTTAGACCTTTAGAACCTGGTTACGGATTGACAGTTGGTAACGCACTTAGAAGAGTTTTGCTTTCAGCATTAGAAGGTTATGCAATTACATCTGTTCGAATCGATGGTGTAGATCATGAGTTTTCTACTATCTCAGGAGTTGTTGAAGATGTTACCGAGATTATTCTTAATCTAAAACAAGTACGTTTCAAACGTCAAATTGAAGATATAGATAATGAGGCAGTTACTATTTCTGTAACCGGTAAAGATCAATTAACAGCTGGTGATTTTCAAAAATTTATTTCAGGTTTCCAAGTTTTGAACCCAGAACTTGTTATTTGTAATTTAGATCCAAAAATCAAACTACATTTCGATTTAACAATCGAAAAAGGTAGAGGATATGTTCCTGCTGAAGAGAATAAAAAACAAAATGCTGCAATTGGAACTATATTTACTGACTCTATTTTTACTCCGGTAAAAAATGTTAAGTATGCTATAGAAAACTTCCGTGTAGAGCAAAAAACAGATTATGAAAAATTAGTTTTTGAAATTAAAACTGACGGATCAATCAATCCAAAAGACGCTCTTACTGAAGCTGCCAAAGTTTTAATTCACCATTTCATGTTGTTTTCTGACGAAAGAATTACTCTTGAGGCTGACGAAATTGCCCAAACAGAATCGTATGACGAAGAGTCATTACACATGAGACAGTTGCTTAAAACCAAACTTGTTGATATGGATCTTTCTGTGAGAGCATTAAATTGTTTAAAAGCGGCAGAAGTTGATACACTTGGCGATTTAGTATCATTCAATAAAAATGACCTAATGAAATTCCGTAATTTCGGTAAAAAATCTTTAACGGAACTAGATGAACTAGTTGCCATTAAAAATTTGAACTTCGGTATGGATTTAGCAAAATACAAACTAGATAAAGAATAATCTAAACCTTCAAGGGTTTAAATTTACATAGCAATGAGACACGGAAAAAAATTCAATCACTTAAGCAGACAGACTGCACATAGAAGTTCTATGTTGGCTAATATGGCTTGTTCTCTTATCGAGCACAAACGTATTAACACTACTGTTGCAAAAGCAAAAGCGCTTAAACAATTTGTTGAGCCATTAATAACAAAATCTAAAGCAGACACGACACATAATCGTCGTATCGTTTTTGGATACTTACGTAGCAAATATGCTGTAACTGACTTGTTCAGAGACGTAGCTGCTAAAGTAGGTGACCGTCCAGGTGGATACACTCGTATCATTAAAGTTGGAAATCGTTTAGGAGATAATGCTGATATGGCAATGATCGAATTAGTAGATTTCAATGAACTTTACAATGGTGGTAAAAAAGAAGTTAAAAAAGCAAAAAGCCGTCGTGGTGGAAAAGCTAAGAAAGCAGACGAAACTACTGAAGCACCAGTTGCTGAAGCAGAAACTCCAGCTACTGAAACTCCAACTGAGACTGCTGAATAATTATGAAAATAATAATTCAATAAAAATCAAGGGTAAACTTTTATTAGTTTATCCTTTTTTTTTGTCATTGCGAGAGCGAAGTAATCAGAAGCACAACATTGACTTTCTTATCATGATGTTTCCCGCTTTTCGTTCAATCTTTTTCTTTTTAAAGAAAATAGAAAAAGGATTTTCACTGCAATCGGGGCTATTTATGACGAATCGTTTTCAAATCATTATTCTCAATTTGTTAAAAAATAACTTTGCAAAACTTTGAAAAAACTTTGCGCCCTTAGTGTTAAAGAATTAAATTTGCACAACAATTAATAAAAATGAAATACACAACACGACAAAGCGCTATTCTTCTACTAAGTGACGGAACCATATTTCATGGTAAATCCATAGGAATTAGCGGTACGACTTTTGGAGAAGTTTGCTTTAATACTGGAATGACAGGGTATCAAGAAATCTTTACTGACCCTTCCTACTTTGGACAAATAATGGTGGCTACCAATGCTCACATTGGAAACTACGGAGTAAATGAAAAAGAAATTGAATCTGCAGGAATTAAAATTGCAGGTTTAGTTTGTAAAAATTTTAGTTTCAACTATTCTCGTGAAGATGCTTCCGAAAGTTTAGAAGACTATTTTACAAAACAAAATTTGATCTGTATTTCAGATGTTGATACTCGCGGTTTGGTAAGTTACATTCGTGATAACGGCGCTATGAATTCTGTTATTTGTACAGACGGAACTCCAATTGAAGAGCTAAAAGCTGCATTGGCAAAAGTACCAGATATGAAAGGTTTGGAATTAGCTTCTAAAGTTTCAACAAAAGAACCTTACTTTTTTGGAGACGAAAATGCAACCTATAAAATATCGGCTTTAGATTTAGGAATCAAAACAAATATTCTTCGCAATCTTGCTAAAAGAGATTGTTATATCAAAGTGTTTCCATACGATTCGAAATTTTCAGAATTGGCAGCATTTAATCCTGATGGTTATTTCTTATCTAACGGGCCTGGAGATCCAGATCCGCTTTTGAGCGCAATTCAAGTAGCAAAAGATATACTTGCTATCAACAAACCGTTATTCGGAATTTGTTTGGGACACCAAGTAATCGCTTTGGCCAACGGAATTTCGACTTATAAAATGTTCAACGGACATAGAGGAATTAATCATCCTGTAAAAAATATTATTACAGGAAAAGGTGAAGTTACTTCTCAAAATCATGGTTTTGCTGTAAATAAAGAAGAACTTGATAATCATCCTGATCTAGAAATTACCCATCTTCATCTTAATGATGATACTGTAGCTGGGATGCGAATGAAAAATAAGAACTGTTTCTCGGTACAATATCATCCTGAAGCAAGTCCTGGACCACATGATTCTTCTTATTTATTCGATCAGTTCATCGAAAATTTAAAGAAGTAGTCTTTTATAAAGATCTTTTTATTCAATAGAAAAGCCGCTAATTTAGCGGCTTTTTCGTTTTTAATTTTTTTGTTAAATGTTTGGAGACCAAACTGTATAGCTGTTTGGAGGACATTGAATTTTTACCCATTTGTCACCTTGTGTTATTGGATACCAATTAGAAGCACCTGTGAAGTCTTTGATTTGTGTATTTGCCCAATTCGTAGGAATCCATCTCTCTAACCAAGTCGATGAATTGTTTATATAAACTATTAGTCCAGGATTTCCATTATAACCATTTCTTCTTGCAATATACTCATCATTGTCAGCATATAAAATAGATGTAGTTCCTGTAGCTTTGTTATTATGAATCCATATAAGATTGTTAAGTTTCGATTTATCTAGCCATTCCTCATAATCTCTATAAAAAATGGTAGGATATCCTTCGTGAGTTAGAATATAAGCATAAGCTAATTGTTTGTTCCAAATAATATTTGTATCATGATTTGATACAAAAGTAACTGCTTTGAATGGATCTCTTTTCCACATCATATCATCATTTAAGAGATTTAGATTGTTTCCGTCAAAGGCATCTTTCATTTTATAGTAACAAGCGAAATCAAATACGGAACTGTTCGCATTTGTAGCCCACCAATCTAATGTATCAACATTTGAATCCCAATATTCTCCAACGGAGAAGCCACCTACATTAGCATTCCATTGATTGACAACCCAAGGGCCAAATCCTTTTACATAATCAAATCTCCAGCCATCAAAATGCATTGTGTTTTTATAATATTTACCCACGCCATCAGTTCTCAGCCAAAGCCAATTTTGAACATTTGGTGTAGCATGACATAGATCTGGATAGCCGCCAAAAGAACCTTCGTCATTGATATGGTATGCGTTTGCATGAAAATCGGCACTAGTTCTCGGGAATTTTCCTGAAGCTATACCGGTAAAATCAGTATAAGTTTGAGTTCCTGTGTAAGGGTTGTTTTCTAATTGTCCTCCGCTATTATGATTAAGCACAATATCTGCAAATACTTGCATGTTTTCAGTATGTGCTTTGGTTATTAAGTTTTCTAGCGCGGTGCGTGATCCAAATCGAGTTTCAACGGTGCCATTTTGATTGAAATCGCCAAAATCAAAATAATCTGTAGGATCATATCCCATTGATAATGCTCCGCCTTGTCCTTTTGATGCTGGGGGTAACCAAATTGAACCGATACCTGCATTTGACCACTCTGTGACTTTAGTGCTTATTGTGTCCCACCAGATTCCACCTGAAGGAACATCCCAATAGAATGCCTGCATCATGACGCCTCCACCTGGATTGGCAATATATTTTCTCGTTGACGAAGCCGATGAAGTTTTACTTGTGTTAAATGGATGTCCATCATGATGTGTGACGTCAATTACTTTGAATTGTAAACTTGATGCAGGGGGGCTTTGTTGTATTGTGTCATTTGAATTACAGGAGTAAAAGCAAATTGACAGGGCTAATGCACAGAAATTTAGAATTTGTTTTTTTCATAAAATTAATTTGGTTTTTTAATAAATAGGTTAGTTCGGTAAATTAAAATTTACTTCGAGGTGTGAATTTATGTAAAATTCAGTATGTCAAACAAAATCAATATTATTGGTATTTACTAAAACGTGATAGTGTTGAGAACTTTTAATATTAGTAAGTTTTTTAACCATTAAATTGATGTTGCACTAATTTATATCATATTTTTTTACAGTTATGACACTTTATTGTCATATAATATATTAAAATTCATTTTATGGTCTTGATAATACCAATAGTTTAAGAGTGTAATAAATATGTTAAGTTGAATTTTTTTTTATTAAAGGATAAGGTGTTATTGGGTGTGGATAAACAATGATGTACTTAATAATACCAGTAAATGCGACACAAAAACGTATATAAATTTTTGTTAATACTCATAACTAAACTTGTATTATGTAATTGAATTGTTATTTTTGTTTTTGGTACACTTTTGTTGAAATTGATGGTATAAACAATTTATTTCTTGATTCTTAAAGTGTATATTTGGTCGGAATTTATTAGGCTTGTTTCAATGCCTATTTAGGAATAATTAAAAATAAATTAAAATATATATAATGCTTTTAAACACAATACAAATGAATTCTAAAAATAATAAAGTTGCACTTGCATTTTTTATTTTGCTGTTTACGAGCAGTATTACTTTCGCTCAAGAAACCATTAAAGAAAAGGTTGATGCAGTAAAAACAACTCCAACTACACATAAACAAAAAATAGACGGAGTAGTAGCAAAAGTAGGGGATTACATTATTTTGGATTCGGATATTGACAAATCGTTTTTGGAAATTTCAAGTCAAGGGGCTTCTGTTAAGGACATTACGAGATGTCAGATGTTAGGAAAATTATTGGAAGATAAATTATATGCGCATCAAGCGATTCAGGATAGTTTGAAGGTGACTGATTCCGAAGTGAAAACAATGATGGAAGAAAGGGTTAGCTATATGGTAGAACAAATTGGTTCTATGGATAAAGTGGTGAAATATTATAAAAAAAATTCAGAAGAAGAATTTAAAACCTATTTGTTTGATATTTTAAAAGAACAAAAACTGTCTTCTGAAATGACTAAAAAAATAGTAGACGCTGTTGAGATTACGCCTGAAGAAGTTCGTAATTTTTTCAAATCAATTCCGGTGGCTGATTTGCCTGTTTTTGGTGCTGAAATGGAAGTAGCGCAAATTGTTGTTACTCCTAAAGTTTCCGAAGCAGAAAAACAGAAAGTGATCGATAAGTTGAATGAGTTTAAAAAAGATATTCAAGCGGGATCTAGTTTTGCTACAAAAGCAGTATTGTATTCTCAAGATCCAGGATCAAGAGCTACTGGTGGTTTTTATAAAATGAATCGTAAAACTCCTTTTGTAAAAGAGTTTAAAGATGTTGCTTTTAGTCTTGCCGAAGGCGAAATTTCAGCTCCTTTTGAAACAGATTTTGGCTTTCATATAATATACGTCGAAAAGATAAAAGGACAAGATATAGAATTACGTCATATTTTATTAACACCAGCTATAACTGAAGATGCGCTTAAAGAGGCTAAAGAAAAAATTGCTTTAATCCGAAAAAGAATCGTTGATAAAGAAATCACTTTTGCTGATGCTGCACGAACAATGTCTGACGAAAAAGAAACTAGAGCAAATGGTGGCGCTTTGATAAACCCAAAAACACAAGATACCCGTTTTGAATTAACAAAAATGGATCCTAGTTTATATAGTCAAGTTTCAAATTTGAAAGAGAAAGAAATTTCATTGCCGATAATGGATGAAGATCAATCAGGTAAGAAAAAATACAAGATAATTACGGTGACAAATAGAATTGAGTCACATACTGCGGATTACGCCAAGGATTACACGAAAATAAAAGAATTGGCGCTGAAAGAAAAACAAATTAAGGCTATTGGAAAATGGTTTGATGAGAAAATTAAAGATACTTATATTAAAATTATTGGTGAATATAGAGACTGTGTCTTTACAAATAATTGGCTTAAAAAATAATTATAAGTTAAATGTTGTAAGTTGTAAAATTGTAAAACCCAATACCTATAACGGTTAATGCTTAATTTTAAGACCTAACCAAAAACTCAAAGACATGTCAGATGTAGCTGCAATCCATAATTTGGTTCAGAAAAGAAATGAATTAAAGACTGAAATCGCAAAAATTATTGTGGGTCAGGATGCGGTTGTGGATCAAATTTTGCTTTGTATTTTTTCTGGAGGACATGCGCTTTTGGTTGGTGTTCCTGGTTTAGCAAAAACCTTGATGGTAAATACTTTGGCTTTGGCACTTGGACTGGATTTTAAAAGAATTCAATTTACGCCTGATTTGATGCCTTCTGATATTTTAGGAAGTGAAATTTTAGATGAAAATCGGCAATTCAAATTTATAAAAGGACCTATTTTTTCAAATATTATACTTGCTGACGAAATTAATAGAACGCCTCCAAAAACGCAAGCCGCTTTGCTTGAAGCGATGCAGGAACGTTCGGTTACGATTGCTGGTCAAAATTATAAACTAGCATTACCTTATTTTGTTTTGGCTACTCAAAATCCTATTGAGCAAGAAGGAACTTATCCTTTGCCAGAAGCTCAATTAGATCGTTTTATGTTTGCCATTAAACTTGATTATCCTACTTTTGAAGAAGAAGTTCAAGTAGTAAAACGTACTACTTCGGATGTGAGTAACACCATAAATCCACTATTTACAGCTCAAGAAATCATTGATTTTCAGCATTTAATTCGTAGGATTCCTGTTGCTGATAATGTTATTGAATATGCGGTTAGCTTAGTAAGTAAAACGCGTCCGGATAATCCATTGTCAAATGAATTTGTGAAAAACTACATTGATTGGGGAGCAGGACCAAGAGCTTCGCAAAATCTTATTTTGGCAGCCAAGGCTAATGCAGCATTCAACGGAAAATTCTCTCCAGATATTGAGGATGTAAAAGCTGTGGCAACCGGGGTTCTTCGTCATAGAATCATTAAGAACTACAAAGCCGACGCCGAAGGAATCACAGAAGAAATGATTATTAGTAAACTGATCTAATTAAAATTAGCTCCTGTCTATTGAAAAGTATTTTATCTAAAAAAGTAGTTTTTATTGTTGTGTTTATTGCTGTTTTTATGAATTATTGAATTGATAATTATTGATAGCATAATCTATTAATTGTTTTTTGTGGAATTCGCAATAAATGGACTTTATTTCTTTAATTTGGTAATAATAATTTTTGAAATACCAACTTCTATTAATTTTTTGCGTAATCTCATCTTAAATTCTTAGTTTTGTTGCACAGTTGAATATTTATTTAATATATCATAATTAAATAGTATAAACTCTAAGAAATAAAGAACTTCATTAACTAATTTATAATTACCAATTAAACCCAAAATAATATGGTTTTGATATTGAAATAGTCAATAAAATGAGCCATTAACATTGAAAAATAATAATATGAATATTTATAACGATTACATTAAGGAGATTGAAGAGCGTAAAATTCAGGGCCTTCACCCAAAGCCAATTGATGGAGCAGCATTGATAAGCGAAATCATTACTCAGATTAAAGATTTAGATAACGTAAATAGAGAAGATTCTCTTAAGTTTTTTATTTACAATACAATCCCTGGGACAACAAGTGCAGCGGGAGAAAAAGCTAAGTTTTTAAAAGAAATTATCCTTGGAGAATCTTCGGTAAAAGAAATTACACCTGCTTTGGCTTTTGAGTTATTATCCCACATGAAGGGTGGTCCTTCAATTGAAGTCTTACTTGATTTGGCATTGGGAAGCGATGTTGCTATTGCAAAAGAAGCTGCAAAGGTTCTTAAAACTCAAGTTTACCTTTACGATGCGGATACAAATCGTTTAGTGAAGGCTTATGAAAGCAACAATGAAATCGCTAAAGAGATTCTAGAAAGTTATGCAAAGGCTGAGTTTTTTACAAAATTGCCAGAAGTAGCGGATGAAGTTAAAGTGGTTACTTATATCGCTGGTGAGGGAGATATTTCGACTGATTTACTTTCTCCGGGTAACCAGGCGCACTCAAGATCTGATCGTGAGCTTCATGGTAAATGTTTGATTTCTCCCGAAGCGCAAGATGAAATCAAAGCACTACAAGCATTGCATCCTGACAAAAGCGTGATGTTGATTGCCGAAAAGGGCACCATGGGTGTAGGTTCATCAAGAATGTCAGGTGTAAATAATGTGGCATTGTGGACTGGTAAACAAGCAAGTCCTTATGTTCCATTTGTTAATTTTTCACCGATTGTTGCGGGAACAAATGGTATTTCTCCTATCTTTCTTACGACTGTTGATGTTACGGGTGGTATTGGATTAGACCTTAAAAACTGGGTAAAAAAGGTGGATGAAAAGGGTAATGCTGTCCTTAATGAAAATGGAGATCCTATTCTAGAAGAAGTGTATTCTGTTGCTACAGGTACTGTGCTTACTATCAATATAAAAGAAAAGAAGCTTTATAATGGCGACAAAGAGCTGATTGATATTTCTAAGGCATTTACTCCTCAGAAAATGGAATTTATAAAAGCGGGTGGGTCTTATGCTATTGTTTTTGGGAAAAAGCTTCAGACATTTGCCGCCAAAACACTCGGTATTGATGTTGTACCAGTATTTGCTCCGTCTAAGGAAATTTCTATTGACGGGCAAGGTCTTACAGCAGTAGAAAAAATATTCAATAAAAATGCAGTTGGTTCTACTCCGGGTAAAGTTTTGCATGCTGGTTCGGATGTTCGTGTAGAGGTAAATATTGTAGGTTCGCAAGATACAACGGGTCTTATGACTTCTCAGGAATTGGAGTCGATGGCTGCTACTGTGATTTCACCAATTGTTGACGGTGCTTATCAATCGGGTTGTCATACTGCTTCGGTATGGGATAATAAATCTAAAGCAAATATTCCAAGATTGATGAAATTTATGAACGACTTCGGTTTGATCACTGCTCGTGACCCGAAAGGCATTTATCATTCGATGACGGATGTAATTCACAAAGTGCTTAACGATATTACGGTGAATGAATGGGCTATCATCATTGGTGGTGACTCTCATACAAGAATGTCAAAAGGAGTGGCTTTCGGCGCAGACTCAGGCACAGTTGCACTTGCACTTGCTACTGGTGAAGCTTCAATGCCAATTCCTGAATCGGTGAAAGTGACTTTCAAAGGAGAAATGAAGAGTTATATGGATTTCCGCGATGTAGTTCATGCTACACAAGCTCAAATGCTTCAGAAGTTTGGTGGAGAGAATGTGTTTCAAGGTAAAATTATTGAGGTTCATATTGGTACTCTTAATGCGGATCAAGCCTTTACGTTTACAGACTGGACTGCTGAGATGAAAGCAAAAGCTTCTATCTGTATTACTGAGGATGAGACACTAATTGAATCACTAGAGATTGCGAAAAGTAGAATTCAGATTATGATCGACAAAGGAATGGAAAACCATAAACAAGTTCTTCATGGGTTGATTGCTATAGCTGATAAACGAATTGCCGAAATTAAATCAGGTGAGAGACCAGCATTGACTCCAGATGCAAATGCGAAATATTACGCAGAAGTTGTTGTCGATTTGGATCAAATAGGTGAGCCAATGATTGCAGATCCTGATGTAAATAATGCGGATGTTTCTAAACGATACACCCACGATAACATTAGACCGCTATCTTTCTATGGAGGAACAAAAAAAGTAGATTTAGGATTTATAGGTTCTTGTATGGTTCACAAGGGAGATATGAAAATCCTTGCTCAAATGCTTAAGAACATAGAAAATCAAAAAGGTAAAGTAGAGTTTCTAGCACCACTTGTAGTAGCGCCACCTACTTATAATATTGTAGATGAGCTTAAAGCAGAAGGGGATTGGGAGGTTTTACAAAAATACTCTGGTTACGAATTTAACGATAGTGCTCCAAAAGCTGCGGCACGTACCGAATACGAAAATATGCTTTATCTAGAACGTCCGGGATGTAACCTTTGTATGGGTAACCAGGAAAAAGCATCCAAAGGGGATACTGTAATGGCAACATCAACGCGTCTTTTCCAAGGAAGGGTCGTTGAAGATGCTGAAGGCAAAAAAGGAGAATCATTACTTTCCTCTACACCAGTTGTCGTTCTTTCTACAATTCTAGGTAGAACCCCTACGATAGAGGAATATAAAACTGCTGTCAATGGTATCAATCTAACTCGATTTGCACCTTCGCATAAGCTGTTAGTAAAATAAATATAAGATTAATTAGTTGTATTTCAAAAGCCTGAGTTGTTAAATTCAGGCTTTTTTGTTTAATAGCTGCTCCATTTTTTGTAACTTGTGATGTTTAAAAATGAATAACATAAACAATTAAATCTATACTATTATGGCTTTTGATATTGAAATGATTAAAAAAGTGTACGCAAATATGACTGCTCGTGTAGATAAAGCACGCGAATTAGTCGGACGTCCGCTTACATTAACAGAGAAAATTTTATACAATCACCTTTGGGAAGGAAATCCTTCTCATACCTTTACAAGAGGTGCTGATTATGTAGATTTTGCTCCAGACAGAGTAGCTTGTCAAGATGCGACAGCACAAATGGCGTTGTTGCAATTTATGCATGCCGGAAAAAGTAAAGTAGCTGTTCCTACAACCGTTCATTGTGATCACTTAATTCAAGCTAAAGTGGGTGCTAAAACAGATTTAGCAATTGCTACTTCGCAATCAAAAGAAGTTTTTGATTTCCTTTCTTCGGTATCGGATAAATATGGTATCGGTTTTTGGAAACCAGGTGCTGGGATTATTCATCAAGTCGTTTTAGAAAATTATGCTTTCCCAGGTGGAATGATGATTGGAACCGATTCTCATACCGTAAATGCGGGTGGATTAGGAATGTTGGCTATTGGTGTTGGTGGTGCAGATGCTGTTGATGTTATGTCGGGTATGGCTTGGGAATTGAAATTTCCTAAACTTATTGGAGTGAAATTGACAGGAAAATTAAATGGTTGGACAGCTCCTAAAGATGTTATTTTGAGAGTGGCTGATATTCTTACTGTAAAAGGAGGAACTGGTGCTATTGTCGAATACTTTGGCGAAGGGGCATTGAATATGTCTTGCACAGGAAAAGGAACGATTTGTAATATGGGTGCCGAAATTGGTGCCACCACTTCTACCTTTGGTTATGACGATTCCATGAGAAGATATTTAGCTGCTACTGGTCGCCAAGATGTGGTAGATGCTGCGGATACTGTGGCAAGTTACCTAACGGGTGATGCCGAAGTTTATGCTAATCCGAATGACTATTTTGATCAATTAATAGAAATTAATCTTTCGGAATTAGAGCCTTATATTAATGGCCCTTTTACGCCAGATAGAGGGACGCCCGTTTCTAAAATGAAAGAAACTGCTATTGCAAACGGATGGCCACTGAAAGTAGAATGGGGATTAATTGGTTCTTGTACCAACTCGTCTTACGAAGATATGGCTCGTGCTGCGTCAATTGTCGAACAAGCAGTTGCTCACGGAATTACTCCAAAAGCAGAATTTGGTATCAATCCAGGTTCAGAACAAGTAAGATATACCATAGAAAGAGACGGAATTATTGCCACTTTCGAAAAAATGGGAACCAAAGTTTTTACAAATGCTTGTGGACCATGTATTGGCCAATGGGATAGAGCAGGAGCGGATAAAGGGGAGAAAAACACCATTGTTCACTCCTTCAACCGAAATTTTTCTAAAAGAGCGGACGGAAATCCAAATACACATGCTTTTGTAACTTCACCCGAGATGGTTGCTGCTTTGGCAATTGCCGGAGATTTATCTTTCAATCCGTTAACGGATACCTTGTTGAATGACAAAGGCGAAGCGGTTAAATTTAATCCTCCAACGGGAGATGAATTACCAACCAAAGGATTTGCAGTTGATGACAATGGTTTTCAGGCGCCAGCCGAAGATGGTTCTAATGTTCGAATTGTAGTAAGTGAATCTTCGGATAGATTGCAATTATTAGCGCCTTTCGCTGCTTGGGATGGTAAAAATATTTTGGGAGCGAAGTTGTTAATCAAAGCTTTCGGAAAATGTACTACCGATCATATTTCTATGGCGGGACCTTGGTTGCGTTTCCGTGGCCATTTAGATAATATTTCGAATAATATGTTGATTGGTGCTGTGAATGCTTTCAACCAAAAAGCAAATTGCGTAAAAAACCAACTGACGGGTGATTATGATACGGTGCCAGCTGTAGCTCGTGCTTATAAAGCTGCCGGAATTGCTTCGGTCGTTGTCGGGGATCACAATTACGGCGAAGGATCTTCTCGGGAACATGCCGCCATGGAACCTCGTTTCCTTGGTGTGAAAGCGGTTTTGGTGAAATCATTCGCTCGTATTCACGAAACGAATTTGAAAAAACAAGGAATGCTTGGGCTTACTTTCGCCAACGAAGCGGATTATGATAAAATTCAAGAAAATGATGTGATTAACTTCGTTGATTTAGTTGATTTTGCTCCAGCGAAACCATTAACATTAGAATTCGTTCACGATAATGGGACTAAAGACATCATATTAGCAAATCATACCTACAACGACGGACAAATTGGTTGGTTTGTTGCAGGTTCTGCATTAAACTTGATTGCTGCTGGTAAAGCGTAATTATAAGTTTTTTTAATTATAAGGGATGCTCTGTGGAAACAGGGCATCTTTTGTTTTTAGATTTGTTAATTTGAATACAAAGACTTGTTAAAAATTGCGATATTTGTATTTATGGCTTAAATTTGCTTTTAGCGATACTTTTTTGACGTTAAAGTAGAGTGAATTGTCAAATTTTTGAAAAATCTATTTTTTTTTTAATGTTTTTCAAATTTATTAAAATGAGATTTAGAATGTAATTTAAAGGAAGTTTATGAGGTATTTTAGTTATTTGTTGTTGTTTGTTTGTTTTAGTAGTATGAGTGGTTTTTCCCAAGAAAAAATCATTAAACATACTGTTTCAAAGGGAGAAACAATTAGCGAAATTGCAGATAAATACAATATAAAAACTTCAGCAATTTATGAACTAAATCCAAAAGCTAAAAAAGGAATCAAATTTAAAACGGTATTGTTGATTCCAACAAAGTCTAAAAAACATGCAGTTTCAACTCCCGAAATTGCGACTAATCATACGGATTACACACACGAAGTTCTCCCGAAAGAAACACTATATGGTATTGCCAAACAATATAATGCAAGTGTTGAAGATTTATATAAAATGAATCCGAATTTGGAAAAAGAAGGATTGAGAAAAGGGGAGAAAATAAATGTTCCTCAAACTGAGTCCGATAATTTAGCTTCGACTTCAACTCCAAAAATTGAATTTCATAAAACTACTATTCCTGAGATAACTACTTCTAAGAAAGAAATTGTTGTTTCATCAAAACCAGCGGATAAAGAGGAAATTAAGCCTGAAGGAATTGTTCGCGAAGTATTACCAAAAGAATCTTTATATTCGATAGCTAAGCAATATGGGATTAAATTATCCGATTTGCAAAATGCTAATTCATCTTTAGGAACTAGTGGGTTGAAAGTAGGTCAAAAAATTATTATACCTGTTAAAGCAGATGCTAATTTGAATTTGGCCACAGCTGTAAAACCAATAAAATTAGAAAAAGAAGTTGTCGTTTTGCCTAAACCAATTGTTGAGATTAAAAAGGGAGCAACAACCGAAATTACTCATGAAGTTTTACCCAAAGAATCTTTATATTCAATTGCAAAACAATACAAAATTACTATTGCTGATTTACAGAAGGTCAATTCGGCATTAGGGAATAAGGCATTGAAGGTAGGTCAGAAAATAATTGTGCCTGTTAAAAATGAAAATAATACTGATTTGGTAGCCAAAGAAGAGGTGTCAAAAACAGAAAAAGAAATTCTTGTTTCGCCTCAACCAACACATGAAAATAAAACAGTCGAATTGGAGGCTACACATAAGGTTTTGCCAAAAGAAACTAAGTATGGAATTGCAAAAGAATATGGAATATCTGTAAAGCAATTAGAAGAACAAAATCCGAAGATTGTAAAAGAGCTTCTTGTGGGTTATGAACTTAAAATCCGAAGCTCGAAAATAATTGAAACTTCTGCACCAGTCCAAGAAATTGTTACTAAAGATCAAGTTGTAAAAGTAGATTCCGATAAAATCGTAAATACTGTTGAACACGATTCTGTTTTTGTGGATAAATTGATTTCGACAGCATCTGAAAATATTGGAACGCGTTACCGTTCTGGAGGAATGACAAAAGATGGATTTGATTGTTCTGGATTAATGTGCTCCACTTTTGGTGCTTATAATATTCAATTGCCAAGATCGTCAATGGAAATGTCTTCTTATGGGGTTAAAATTAATACTGAAAAAGCTCAAAAAGGAGATTTGATATTCTTTAAAACTAGAGGAGGTCGCCGAATCAACCACGTTGGGATGGTTGTTGAAGTTATAGACGGAGATATAAAATTCATCCATTCTTCAACAGGAGGTGGAGTGATTATTTCATCCATAAAAGAGAAATATTACGATAAAAATTTCGTTCAAATTAATCACGTTTTATAAACGAATACCATTGTAAATCAGGTTATAAAAAAACTCTCAAGTTGTCTTGAGAGTTTTTTTTATAACTTTTAAAATTATTTTTTTGCGACACTATTTACTTCGATCCAATATCCATCAGGG
>CAILTC010000482.1 GCA_903837025.1 uncultured Bacteroidota bacterium
AAAAATATAAATTTATAAAAAACTATCTGTTGTGAAGGTGAAATTAGAATGTTAAAATAAAAATAATTTTACTGCAAAATTTTGTTCATTATAATTCTCGTAGCTCCTTTGTTCATTTGTACGAAAGTGCTGCAGATATGGCCTTTTTCGTGTCGGATGTCGTCATTTGCTATTAAATTAGAAAAGGCATCGTTGAGGTCGGTTTTGTTTGAAATACAAATACATCCTTCCATATTTACTAAAGCAGTTGCTTCGGCAAAATGACTGAAGTTGGGACCAATCACTATTGGGACGCCAAAAGTTGCGGGTTCTAATATATTATGAACTCCTGGATTTCCAAATCCTCCACCTACATAAGCAATGTCGGCATAACTATAAATTTTTGTCAATATTCCGATGGTGTCAATGATAAAAATATCAAATTCGGCTAGGTTTTTTGTTGATTTTTCCGAAAATAAAACAGTTTTTTTGGTAATAGAATTTTTTAAATCTTGAATTTGCTCTTCTTTTATATTGTGAGGAGCGATAATAAATTTCACTTTTTCCGAAGTTTGATTGATATAATCTACTAATAGGCTTTCGTCTTTTGGCCAAGAACTACCGATAACAATTGTCAATGTATCGTTTTTGAATGCTTCAATAAAGTCTAGGGAATTGTCTTTTTCTAAAATTGCAGCGACTCTGTCAAAACGGGTGTCGCCAGATATAGCAACATTGGTTTTGCCTAATTGCAGTAATAAATTTTTTGAAGTCTCATTTTGAACAAAAAAATAAGTAAAAGTATTCAGTGCTTTTCTGTAAAATCCGCCATACCATTTGAAAAACATTTGATTTTTTCTAAATATTCCAGAAATTAAATAAGTTGGAGTTTCAAGTTTTTGAAGTTCATTTAAATAGTTAGGCCAATATTCATATTTGATAAAAAAGGCCATTTCGGGATGAACCAATTTTAAAAAAGCTTCAGCATTTTTTTTGGTATCCAAAGGTAAATACACTGTTACATCGGCAATAGTATTGTTTTTGCGTACTTCATAACCCGAAGGAGAGAAGAAAGTGAGTATGATTTTGTGATTAGGGTATTTCGTTTTTATATTTTCGATAACAGGCAAGCCTTGCTCATATTCGCCAAGAGAGGCTGCGTGAAACCAAATGGTTTTGTCTGTGGTTTTTATTTTTTGTTCTAATGTTGAAAAAACATTTTTACGACCCTCTACAAAAAGTTTAATTTTTGGATTGAATACGGCGATGATTTTTAATAAAAACTCCGCAATTTGAACTATTATACGATATAGAAAAAGCATCTTTGAAAATTTGTGGCTAAAATACGTTTTCTTTATTTTATTTTCATTGGTTTAAATTCATTTAATAACTATTTTTGTTCTTCGTTTAAAGTAGGCGTATCGCGTTTCAAGAAACTTTAAATATTAAACCAAGAATCAATGAAAAAAATCCAAATGGTTGACTTAAAAAGTCAATATGATAAAATAAAAGACACTGTAAATACTTCAATTCAAGAAGTTCTTGACACGAATACTTATATAAACGGGCCGCAAGTTCACCAATTTCAAAAAAATCTTGAAATTTATCTGGATGTAAAGCATGTAATTCCTTGTGCAAATGGAACCGATGCTTTGCAAATTGCAATGATGGGATTAGATCTGAAGCCAGGCGACGAAGTAATCACTGCCGATTTTACCTTTGCAGCAACCGTAGAAGTAATCGCTTTATTGCAATTGACTCCGGTTTTAGTCGATGTTGATTTGGTTAATATGAATATCTCTATTGAAGGAATCAAAAAGGCGATTACGCCAAAAACGAAAGCCATTGTTCCGGTACATTTATTTGGTCGTGCTGCCAACATGGAAGCTATTATGGCTATCGCCAAAGAACACAATCTTTATGTTATCGAGGATAATGCACAAGCTATTGGGGCAAATTGCAAGTTTTCGGATGGATCCAAAAAGAAAGCAGGAACTATTGGAAACGTGGGATCAACCTCATTTTTTCCTTCAAAAAATTTAGGCTGTTATGGTGATGGTGGTGCTATTTTTACAAATGACGATGCATTGGCACATAAAATACGTGGTATTGTAAACCACGGAATGTACGAGCGTTATCATCATGATGTGGTTGGTGTAAATTCAAGATTAGATAGTGTACAAGCAGCGGTTTTGAATGCTAAATTGCCCTTATTAGATCAATACAATACAGCCCGTCAAAATGCGGCTAGAAAATATACTGCGGCTTTCGAAGGAAATAAAAATATCATCGCACCGAGTATTTGCGCCATTTGTGATTGTCACGTTTTTCATCAATATACGCTACGAATCCTTGATGCCGATAGAGATGGATTGATGCAACATTTGCTGGATAAAGGTATTCCATGTGCAATTTATTATCCAATTCCATTGCATTTGCAAAAGGCTTATGTGGATTCGAGATACAAAGAAGAAGATTTTCCAGTAACCAATCAGTTGGTAAAAGAGGTGATTTCGTTGCCGATGCATACCGAATTAGATGATGAACAAATAAAATTTATCACAGACAGTGTTCTAGAATTTTTAAAATAATCTCCATAGAGACGCGATTTATCGCGTCTTTTTTATGAATGACAAGATGTTGTTGATCAAATCTATAAAAAATAATTATTATGAAAATACTAGTAACGGGAGGTTTGGGTTTTATAGGTTCGCACACAGTTGTCGAATTGCAAAATCAGGGTTTTGAAGTGATAATTATCGACAATCTTTCGAATACATCATTGAATGTTTTAGATGGTATCGCTACTATTACAGGAATAAATACCGCTTTTGAAAAGCTGGATTTACGCGAAAAAGATAAAGTTCAGGATTTTTTCAAAAGGCATCATGATATTGATGGAGTAATTCACTTTGCAGCTTCAAAAGCAGTTGGTGAAAGTGTTGGTAATCCTTTGCTATACTACGAAAATAACATTAATACCTTGGTTTATTTGTTACAGGAATTACAACAAAAGCCGGAAGCCAATTTTATTTTTAGTTCTTCTTGCACGGTTTACGGTCAAGCCGAAAAAATGCCAATTACAGAAGACGCATCGATTCAAACTGCGATGTCCCCTTACGGAAATACGAAACAAATAGGTGAAGAAATCATAACGGATACAGCCAAAGTAACGAATGTAAATGCAATATTATTGCGTTATTTTAACCCAATTGGAGCACATTCATCAGCTGAAATAGGCGAATTGCCATTAGGCGTTCCTCAGAATTTAGTGCCTTTTATTACCCAAACCGGATTAGGTTTACGCCAAGAATTATCCGTTTACGGCGACGATTATCCTACTCCTGACGGAACAGCGGTACGTGATTATATTCATGTAGTCGATTTGGCGAAAGCCCACGTAATTGCCATGCAGCGATTATTGGCTAAAAAGAATTTGGATAATGTTGAAATTTTTAATTTAGGAACAGGTACCGGAAGTTCGGTTCTTGAAGTGATTCATGCTTTCGAAAAAGTAAGCGGTAAAAAATTGCCTTATAAAATCGTAGCTCGTCGCGAAGGTGATATTACTTCGGCTTATGCCAATACCGATAAAGCCAATGATGTTTTAGGATGGAAATCACAGTTTACATTAGAAGAAGCATTGGCAAGCGCTTGGAAATGGGAACAGAAGATTAGAAGCTAGTGCCTCTGTTTTTAGTATAAACCAAAACCCTCACAAACTATTAAGTTATGTGAGGGTTTCGGTTTTTCGAATCAATCCTTTTTAATTGAAACTATCATAAATGGATCAAAAAAAACAGTAGTAAACCTTAGCTTACTACTGTTGAAAATGGTGTTTTTATATCTATTGACTATAGTAAGGAATGTCTTGTCATTACTGCAGGCTTTTCAATTCCCATTAATTCTAAAATGGTTGGAGCCATATCGCCTAAAACACCATCATGAATTGTTTTTAATTCGTTATCTACCAAAATAAGTGGTACTGGGTTTGTGGTATGAGCAGTATTTGGACTTCCGTCAGGATTAATCATCGTTTCACAGTTACCGTGATCTGCAATAACTAAAGTGGTGTAATTATTAGCCAAAGCTGCTGTAATTACTTTTTCGACACATTTGTCAACGGCTTCACAAGCTTTTATAGCTGCGCTCATTACTCCGGTATGTCCTACCATATCGCCATTGGCAAAATTAAGACATACGAAATCAACTTCGCCTTTGTTTAATTCTGGAACCAAAGCATCGGCTAGTTCAAAAGCACTCATTTCCGGTTGCAAGTCGTAAGTAGCTACTTTTGGAGAGTTTTTTAGAATACGAGTTTCATCAACGAAAGGCAGTTCTCTACCTCCTGAAAAGAAGAAAGTCACGTGAGGATATTTTTCAGTTTCGGCGATTCGAATTTGTTTTTTATTGTGTTTTTCCAAGACTTCGCCAAGGGTTTCGGTAACATTATCTTTGTTGTAAACCACTTTAACGTCATTGTACGTTTCGTCATAATTGGTCAGCGTAACATAATACAAATTGAGTTTGTGCATGTTTTGCTCATGGAAATCTTTTTGCGACAAGGTTTCGGTAAGTTCACGACCTCTATCGGTTCTGAAATTAAAGAAAATAACAACATCATTTTCTTTTATAGTAGCCAAAGGTTGATCGTTTGCGTCAACAACAATAATTGGATCTATAAATTCATCTGTGATATCTTTTTTATAGCTTTCTTCAATGTTTTTAACCGGATTTTCAGAATGAGTTCCTGTTCCGTTTACTAATAAATCATAAGCTATTTTAACTCTTTTCCAACGTTTATCTCTATCCATTGCATAATAACGACCTACTACCGAAGCAATTTTTACGGAAGTATTTGCAATATAATTTTCTAAATTATGAATGTACGTTGCGCCAGATTTTGGATCTACATCGCGACCATCTGTAAAAGCGTGAACAAATACTTTTTGCAAACCAAAATCTTGTGTTGCATCAATCAAACCGCGTAAATGTGAGGTGTGTGAGTGTACGCCACCATCAGAAACCAATCCTAAAAAATGAACATTTACATTTTTGTCTTTGGCATATTGAAAAGCATCAACAAGAACAGGTTCAGTATTTAAAGTTTTGTTTTCGACAGCAAGATTTATTTTTGCCAAATCTTGATAAATAATTCTTCCTGCACCAAGGTTCATGTGTCCTACTTCAGAATTTCCCATTTGGCCTTCAGGTAAACCTACATTCAAACCGTCTGTTCTAAGCTGAGCGCTTGGATATTTTGTGTATAAACTATTGATAAAAGGAATATCGGCATTGTCTATTGCTGAAACTTTTGGGTCAGGAGATTTTCCCCAACCATCTAGAATCATAAGGATTACTTTCTTGTTCATTTGGATTATTTTTATACAAAGATAAAGTATTTCTAAAAAAGTAGGTTTAGCTATAAATCACAATTATACATTTTTTAGGGAACTTGGAAAAATAATAATAATTGTATTGAAGAAGTTATCTTTTTTTAGAATTAATGCATTCTAGTGTTTGTTTTTCAAGGAATTGTAATCTATAAAATAGCGAAGACTTGCCGAAATGATGTTATTAGGATTGCTATTGAAAACATTTGAAAGGTTTGTTTGTATGTTTTTTTGAACTAGATTAGTATTCTCAAGAGCATAATTACGATACAAAATAGTGAGTTGACTTCCTGGTGCAAACCACCAAGAATAAGATAAATCAAAATTCCATGAGTTGAAATTGATGTCTTTATTTAGTGAATAACTAGTATTTGGAGTTAAATAACCATCGTTTTGTAGGTTGAAAAAAGATTGATTTTTTGAATAAGACCAATAATAATATGCGGTTAGATTCAAGTTCATTTTGTTGGTCAAAGAATATTTAGCCACAAAGTCATTTTGTAGTATTTCACGGTTCCGCTCAGCAAAAATAATGTTGGTGTTGTCTGAATCAACCCAGCCTCTATCATTTGCCATTCGTGAATATTGAAAATTATATTGTAAAGAAAATTTATCATTGATTCGGTGTTTTATTCCTCCAAATACTCTGTAAATTGCTCTGTTTTTCTCGTCAAATTTTTCAGATGACAATTCGATTTCATAGTGAAAATTTTTATTTTCATTTGAATAAAACTGCAAATAACCTATAACACTTTTGGGTTTATACACATATTTCCCGTACTCTCTAGGTTCGTAAAAATCGAATCTATTTATTGGATTAATTTGAAAAAGTCCTTCAAAATAATTATTTTTCAAGGTTGTTGCCTTTGCCGTAATACTATACCAAGCTTCTTGTGTCTTTCCAGTTGTATTTTGAATTTCGTAATTTATGTTCTGCGTAGCCTTGAAGGAGTTAAAAAATGTTGTTGGATTTGTAATTCTATAACTTGATTCTGCGTAGACAGCATGATAATTGTTTACATAAAGGATTCCTAAATCATTTATATCATAATTCTCAGAAAGGTATTTTCCGGAGAACCAGTATCTATATCTTCCGCTAGTTTTAGCAAAGTATAAGGAAGTTTTATAACCTGTATAATTGGTCAAATCACGGACGTCACTGTACTTAAAGTCGCCGTATAAATTATAAGAATTCGATTTAGTATTCAAATCGAACAATAGGGCAGAAGCGTTTGCATCTCTAAAATTACCATTTCGTGTTGTGTTGGTATTGACAAATGTTACGGATGAGTTTTGTCTAAAACGTTGGTCTAAAACCAAAACGTTATAATTGGTTAGTGGTTCTATAACTTCTTTACGAGATTTGTTCGTGTCGGTATTAAGAATTGTTGCGTAGGTTTTATCTGTAACAGCATCCAAAAAGCCAATGCCTAGTCCGGTTTTTGTCCTTCCGGATATTTTTAAAGCATTTAGCAAATTAACAGTGTTGGGATAATTTGTAATTTGTTCATTCGTAGCTGTATTAGGTACAAAGCTTGATTGACCTCCGATTCTTCTAGAGTAAAACAAACCTCCTTTGGAAAACAAATCGGTTCCTTCGGTAAAAAAAGGCCTGTTTTCACTGAGTAATTGTTCAAAAGGAGTCAAATTTAGAATGGAATTGTCGAATTTTGTTTGTCCAAAATCGGGCACTAAAATGGCGTCAAGTGTAAAGGAATCGTTTATTCCGTATTTTATATCTAAACCAGCCTTGAAGGTTTTATCGGAATCAAAATCATTTTTTTGATAATAGATTGAGGTGTAAGGAATAAAGAAAAGACGAGTAGGAGTTTTAATG
Source organism: uncultured Bacteroidota bacterium (assembly GCA_903837025.1). Taxonomy (GTDB): domain Bacteria; phylum Bacteroidota; class Bacteroidia; order Flavobacteriales; family Flavobacteriaceae; genus Flavobacterium. Next base: position 7,210 of record CAILTC010000482.1, read on the forward strand.
TTTTCAATTCCTTTTAGGACTCCTTCTTGAGCAATAACGGCACCAATTTTTGTGTCAACATGATTCCAGGTATATTTTTGAGCATTACGTTTTATGGTTCGCATAAAATTTAAACCCCAGGTTTGTTTATCTGTGTTCGAAAATCGCAACGCAGCATAAGGAATTCTCATTTCTACAACCCATCCAAAATCGGTTATTTTAGTTTTACTTTCCCATATTGCATCCCATGTATAATCCTCGCTATCTTCTGTCGCTAAACAATCCATTTGAACTCCTGCGGCACTCACAAAAAATCTAAAATCCTGTTGACCGTCATTGTATCCGTTTATAGATACCGAAAAATCATCGGCAATCCCAAAAATATCGCGATTTGTTAATTCTCTTGAAATTTTATTGGGTTCATCATCATATAATAGAGCCGCAATATAAATGGCATTATTATCATAAAGAAGCTTTATTTCGGTTCTCTTGTTATTGTCAATTGGCTTTCCGTTATCAGGCTCAAACATTATGAAATTAGTAGCAATTGGTGCTGTTTTCCAAATTTCTTCGTCGATTTTTCCGTCAATTATGATGTTGTCAGTCGTAGATTTTGCCTGAAGTGTTTTTTTTTTTTGGCTATAAACACTTAAGCTAAGAACAACAAAAAAAAGTAGCTTTAAAGGATTCGATTTCGACATAAATTAGGAATAGGGGTAAGCAAAAATAACAAAATTAACATAAAATGCCAACGAAATGTTATTTTTAATTGATAAATAAATGTAAGTTTATAATTACAATTATATTATTTTTTTCTTAATAATTTGCAAAAAGTTTGTTTCAGTTGTATATTTGTCGACCCAAGTCTAATCTATAAACAATACGGATTCAATGATTTATAAAATATTTCCCCTAATTTTGTCCTTGCTTTTTTCATTTTCATCGAGTAAAATAAATGGGCCTGTCTCAGTAAATGGCAACAAAAACAAAATTACATCTGTTATCAAAATGAATTCTGATTCTAAAATCGGAATGATATATAGCTCTTTAAATTCAAATCAATTTAACTTACCTAATCTACAAAGCTTTTCAGAAGCCTTGAAAGGTTTTTATTTGTTGAAAGAAAAAGGATTAATTCATAAGGATATTTTAACTTTAATCGATTTTAGTTTGTCTTCAAATGTTAAAAGACTTTGGGTAATTGATTTGGCAACAAACACGATTTTGTATAATTCCCTAGTTGCTCACGGAAGGAATACGGGTGATGAATT
>CAILTC010000483.1 GCA_903837025.1 uncultured Bacteroidota bacterium
ATAGATACTATGTAACTATTCACGGGGTACCCCACTTCAATTTTAAAAATTTAGCGAACATCATTACTATTTCAACTGTATTTTTTGATGATTACCCTTCGTATTAAAAATACAAACAAGCCTCAATTTAAATAAAATTGTATAAAAGATGAAAACTGCAATAACATTCAGTGCTTTTGATTTATTGCATGCCGGCCATGTCAAAATGCTAGAAGAAGCAAAATCGTATTGTGATTATCTAATTGTAGGATTACAAACAGATCCGACACTTGATCGTCCTGAAAAAAACAAACCAACTCAAACTGTTGTAGAGCGCTATATACAGTTAAAAGGATGCAAGTTTGTAGATGAAATTGTTCCTTATGCAACCGAACAGGACTTAGAGGATATTCTTAAAGTTTTTCAAATTGATGTTCGTTTTATAGGTGATGAGTATAAAGAAAGAAATTTTACGGGTAGAACCTATTGTGAAGAAAAGGGGATAGAGTTGTATTTCAATTCACGTGACCACCGTTTTTCGAGTAGTGTTTTACGCAGAGAGGTGTTTCAAGTCGAACTGTTAAAAGAAAAAAAATGATAGTAGATCCTACAATAATTCATGTGGTTCTAACAGGTGGAGTAGGTAGTAGATTATGGCCACTTTCTAGGAAAACCCAACCAAAACAATATTTAGACTTATTTGCTGGCAAGTCTTTGTTTGAAATGACTGTCGAAAGAAATGCAAATATTGCCAATAAGGTTCTCATTGTTGGCAATATTGATAATCATCATTTGAGTTGTAAAGTGATGGAAAAATTCAACATTTCTCATTCTTATATTGTTGAGTTAACACCAAGAAATACAGCTGCTGCGATTGCATTTGCTGCTTTCAGCTCGAATCCGGATGATATTTTAATTATTACTCCGTCTGATCATATTATAGAAGGAGAAGATTCTTATAAAGAGGCATTGAATCAAGCTATTGATCTGGCTAAAAATAATTATTTAGTCACTTTTGGTATTAAGCCTACAAAACCAGAAACAGGTTATGGATATATTGAATTTGATGGAGAGAATGTATTGGCTTTTCATGAAAAACCGAATTCAGAGACAGCGAATCATTTTTTAGAAAAAGGAAATTTTTATTGGAATAGTGGTTTGTTTTGTTTTAAAGCTGGAGTATATCTAGCAGAACTAATGGCTCTAGAACCAGATGTTTATGACCAATCCAAATTGGTTTGGGAGGCTAATATTGCAGGCGTTCTTGATTTTGATTTGTCGCTTCAAATACCTTCTATAAGTGTTGATTATGCTGTCATGGAACGCAGTACCAATATAAAAGTAGTACCATCTAATTTTGAATGGTCCGATTTAGGTTCCTTCGAATCGGTTTATGATTACTTGGTTCTAACGGGTCATCCAGTTGATTCGGAAGGTAATATAGTTATAGGAACGACTACTTATACCTCTTTTGTAGGTCTTAAAAATTGTCTCTTAGTATATTCTCCAGATGCATTATTGGTTCTTCAAAAAGAAAATTCTCAGAAGGTAAAACAAGTATATCAACATTTAGAATCTATCGATTCGCCATTATTATAGAACTATAAAATAATTTGATTATGGAACATTGCATCAGGTCTTGGGGAGAATACTGGGTTTTAGAAGCAGCGTCAAACCACAAAGTTAGAAGAATATTGGTAAATACTAAAGGGTGTTTATCCTACAAATATCAAGATTATCGTGACATTTGGATTATGATTTTAGCGGGTGTAGGTCATATTGCATCTGATGGAATTGTTAATGATTACAAAGAAGGGGATTTTATTATAATTCCTAAAGGGATTAAGCATAGCATAGAAAACTCTTCTGAAGAACCTCTTGTCTTTATAGAAATACAACACGGAACTTACTTTGGTAAAGAAGATTTTGTTCTAATTGAAGAGAATAATCAAAGTACTTAGAATTGGGCTATATAAGCAATTGTATCAATATTTAGAATCTATCGATTCGCAACAATTATAGAAAAAACTATAAGCACAATTTGATTATGGAACATGACATTAGACCTTGGGGACAATATTGGGTGTTAGACAACGCTACGACTCACAAAGTAAAAAGAATTTTAGTTGATTCAAACGGACGTTTGTCCTATCAATACCATCATCAACGTTCCGAAGCTTGGACTATCGTATCAGGAGTAGGACGCATTACACTAGATGGAATAGTCAAAGATTATAAAGTAGGTGATACCGCTTTAATTCCACAAGGTGTAAAGCATAGAATTGAAAATCCATTTGCAGAACCACTTATTTTTATTGAAGTGCAACACGGGACTTATTTTGGTGAGGATGATATTGTTCGAATTGAAGATGATTACCAAAGATGCTAATAATTAATATCAAGTTATAACCTTAACCTACTAAGACTTTGATAGATAAATTTGACTTTGAAAATGCATTAAAAATCATTGCCTCTTATCAATTGCAATTTGAGTATAAGTTAAACAAAAATTCAATTGGTAGTGCAAGAAAAATTGATATTCAGGACGATATATCAGATACTACTTTTAAGCCCCTTCAGAATTATTATTGGAATGAATTTAAAATCAATCTCACAAAGGAAGACTTAAGCGAGATGGATACAATACTTCTGGGAAAAATAAATTACCAAAAGCTTCAAGGCTATAGAGGTTTTGGAAAGGTACGATTAGATAACTTCAAAAAATTGATGATTTCTTATTTGGTTTTAGATAAAGAGGAAATATAGTCATCAATTTTCCGGGTAAGTTTTCTATCCGAATAGAATAGCTATTTATTATCATCAAATTATAAATTAAAACCGATACATGATTAATTTTAATTCAACTATATATATCGCCGGTCATAACGGGATGGTCGGAAGTGCTATTTGGCGCGCCCTTTCAGCAAAGGGATATACCAACCTTTTTGGAGCTACTAGCAAGGAATTAGACCTAAGAAACCAGGAAGAGGTAAATGATTTTGTTCGAAAAATTAAACCAAAAGTTGTCATTGATGCAGCTGCAAAAGTGGGTGGAATCTTGGCCAACAATAATTTTCCCTATCCATTTTTGATGGAAAACATGCAAATTCAAAACAACCTAATTGATTCGGCTCACCGTTTGGGAGTAGAAAAATTTATTTTTTTAGGAAGTTCTTGTATTTATCCAAAATTTGCGCCGCAACCCTTAAAGGAAGAGCATTTGCTTACGGATAGTTTAGAACCAACGAACGAAATGTATGCTTTGGCTAAGATCGCAGGAGTAAAAGCTTGTCAAGCGCTCCGAAAGCAATTCGACAAAGATTTTGTGAGTTTAATGCCAACCAATTTATACGGCATTCATGATAATTTCGATTTGACTAGTTCGCATGTTTTACCAGCCATGATTCGCAAGTTTCACGAAGCCAAACTTAATAATAATGCGGTAGTAATTCTATGGGGTAGCGGTACGCCCATGCGTGAATTCCTTTTTGTAGATGATATGGCACAAGCAGTTGTTTTTGCTTTAGAAAATAAATTACCAGATTATTTATACAATGTGGGAACCGGCGAAGATTTGACCATTAAACAATTGGCCATAACTATTCAGAAAATTATAGGCCATCAAGGAGAAATTATTTGGGATGATACAAAACCAGATGGAACACCAAGAAAATTAATGGATATTTCTAAAATGCATGCCCTAGGCTGGAAACACCAAACTAATTTAGAAGAAGGTATTACCAAAACCTATAAATGGTTTTTAGAGAATAGCAATAATTTTAAAGAAGTGAAAATGTAAAAAAGAGGGTTACAGCTTAATCGAATTTATAAATATTACGGTCAATAAACCATTTGACCAATTAAATATATTAAAAAACGCAAAATTAGAATTTCAAAGAAAAGTAGGATGGACATTAAACAAAAAATAGCATTTATTACCGGTGTTACCGGACAAGACGGCGCTTATCTAAGTGAGTTTTTATTAAGAAAAGGATACATTGTTCACGGATTAAAAAGACGTTCGTCCTTGTTTAATACCGATCGTATTGACCATTTGTATCAAGATCCTCATGTAGATCACCGCAATTTCTTTTTGCATTATGGCGATATGACTGATAGTACCAACTTGATTCGTTTGATTCAAGAAATACAGCCAGATGAAATCTACAATCTAGCTGCCATGAGTCACGTAGCCGTTTCTTTTGAAACACCAGAATATACGGGTAATGCAGATGGTTTAGGCACACTTCGGATCTTAGATGCCATTCGGTTGCTAGGGTTAGAGAAAAAAACACGTATTTACCAAGCATCGACTTCGGAGTTGTATGGTAAAGTACAAGAAGTTCCACAATCCGAAACCACACCATTCTATCCTCGTTCTCCTTATGCTGTTGCCAAAATGTATGCGTTTTGGATTACCGTAAACTATAGAGAGGCTTATGGAATGTATGCTTGTAATGGTATTTTGTTCAACCATGAGTCCCCTATTCGTGGGGAAACTTTTGTAACCAGAAAAATTACCAGAGCTACTTCTCGAATAGCTTTAGGATTACAAGATAAATTCTACTTGGGAAATCTCGATGCTAAACGCGACTGGGGACATGCAAAAGATTACGTTCGCATGATGTGGATGATTTTGCAAGCTGAAGAAGCTGAAGACTGGGTAATTGCTACCGGAACGACTACACCCGTAAGAGACTTTGTACGTATGAGTTTTGCCGAAGTAGGGATCGAATTAGAGTTTAAAGGCGTAGGAATTGAAGAAAGAGGGTATGTAAAAGCCTGCAAAAATCCCGAATACCAATTAGAAATTGGCAAAGAAGTCCTTGCCGTTGATCCTAAATATTTCCGTCCTACCGAAGTAGATTTGCTAATTGGTGATCCGACCAAAGCTAAAACTAAATTAGGTTGGGAGTGCAAATACGACTTGGCAGCTTTAGTACAAGATATGATGCAAAGTGATTTGAGTCTCATGAAAAAAGACCAATACTTGAAAGACGGTGGGTATAAAACATTGAATTATTTTGAGTAGATACGAAGTTGTTTCAGTTAATACTTTAAAAGTTAGACCAGAATGTTTTATTATAATTAGATCACCAATTAATGATTATTTATGGGTTTTGGCTTTGATCGGTTTAATTTTTGTTTTTATGAAATTAAGAGCCTATCAAAAAAGTAAAATTCAATAGCTTATTTATTCCTATTTTCTAAAATATTCATAATCATTAAACACCACAACTTACAACCAAAAATAATATGCAAGCAGCCCATCGCGTAGCGAAAAACACTGGTATTTTATACATACAAATGGCTATAACGATGTTTATGTCTTTGTATATTACTCGTTTAGTACTAATGGCATTAGGAAATGAAGACTATGGAGTTTTTAATTTAATTGCTGGTTCTATAGGTTTATTAACTTTTTTTAATGGTGCAATGACTACTTCTTCACAACGATTTATGTCGCATGCCTGTGGCGAGGGGGATGTAGAAAAGTTGAAAACTATTTTTAATACTAGTATAATTCTACATTTTTGTACAGGAATTGTAATAGTTATAACGCTAGAGATTTTAGGTTATTTTATGTTTGATTATATATTAAAAATACCATCTGATAGGGCTGATGTCGCAAGAATTGTTTATCAATTTTTAATTATAAACACTTTTGTAGCTGTCATTTCTGTACCGTATGATGCAGTAATTAATGCGAATGAAAATATGCTCTTTGTAGCTATTTTAAGAATTATCGAAACAA
>CAILTC010000484.1 GCA_903837025.1 uncultured Bacteroidota bacterium
AGTATGAAAAAATTCATTTTTTTATTTTTACTGATGACATCCGTAGGTTTTGCCCAAACCACGACGACACCTTCACCGGCAATCGCGACGGGACCAGTGACTATTAATTTTAATAAGACGGGTACAGGTTTAGCGGCTTATACAGGTATAATTTATGCGCATATTGGTTTAACTGTAGATGGAAAGAATTGGCAATATGTAATTGGTGCTTGGGGTAATAATACAACTCAACCTAAATTATCGCAAACAGGAGCCAACACTTATTCTTTGACACTTTCACCTGATTTATTTACAAAATTTGGTGTGCCAACTACAAGTACAATTACTCAGATTTGTTTAGTATTACGATCTGCTGATGGTACTTTAAAGAGTTCAGCATCAGATATTTTCTTGAATGTTGGGGCTTTTCAGGCTACATTAACCGCTCCTGTTTTAAACAGCATAGCAATTATTAATTCTGGAGCTAGTTTAAATATTGCAGCTAACAATACAAGCGGTAGTGCCAATTATAATCTATTGGCAAACGGAACAAGTATCAATACTTTTTCTGGAACGTCTTACACTTTTACTGATCCAAATATTTTAGACAATAAAAGTTATGATTTGCAAATTACACAAGGTACTACTACTTTTTCTAATAAGTTTTCTGTAATTGTAAATCCAAACACAGTTACCCAAACTATGCCTACAGGTTTAGAAGACGGTATCAATTATAATCCAACCGATGCTACAAAAGCAACATTAGTTCTAACTGCTCCAGGAAAAGATTTTGTTTATGTGGCAGGAAGTTTCAATAATTATACTCCTACTAGTAATTATGCCATGGCAAAAGATGGTACTACAGGTAAGTTTTGGTTAGAACTAACAGGACTAACGCCTGGAGCAATCAATTCCTATCAGTACTGGGTTACAGTTTTAGCTCCTATTTCTGGTTCACCTGTTTTAGTAAAAACAGCCGATCCATTTTCAACGCTTGTATTGTCACCTTTTGACGACCCTACAATTCCTGCTGGAAATTATCCCAATCTTCCTGCTTTTCCAGCTGGACCAACTACAGAAGTTACGGTATTGCAAACAGGCCAAACTCCTTACAATTGGAGTACTGCTACAACCAATTTTGTAAAACCAACAAAGGATAATTTAGTTGTTTATGAAGTATTAGTTAGAGATTTTGCTGGTAATAGAAGTTTTCAGAATTTGATTGATAAAATTGATTATTTCAAAAATCTTAAAGTAAATGCAATCGAATTAATGCCAGTAATGGAATTTGAAGGAAATGAAAGTTGGGGATACAATACCGATTTTCATTTAGCTTTAGATAAAGCTTATGGAACTGCCGATAAATTTAAAGAGTTTATCGATTTATGCCATCAAAACGGAATCGCAGTAATTCTGGATGTGGCATTGAACCATGCTTTTGGAAGAAATCCTATGGATCGAATGTGGATGAATGATCCGACAGATTCTGGTTGGGGTGGTCCAGCTACTGATAATCCTTATTTTAATGTTGCGGCGACGCATAGTTATGGAGTAGGGAATGATTTTAATCATCAATCTGCTTATACGCAATATTATGTAAAAAGGGTCATCAAACAATGGATACAAGAGTTCAAAATAGACGGTTTTCGTTGGGATTTAACCAAGGGATTTACTCAGAATTGTCCCTCAAATGTTGCAGGTGGACAAGATGCTTGTACGAATGCCTTACAACAAGACCGAATTGATGTTCTAAAAAAATATGTTGATTATTCCTGGAGTTTAGATCCTTATCATTATGCCATTTTCGAACATTTAGGAATTGATTCTGAAGAGCAACAATGGGCAAATTATAGGCTTACTGGTGATGCAGATGGTATCAGCAAAGGAGTAATGATGTGGGGAGAAATGACAACTGCTTATTCACAATTATTGATGGGATGGAATTCACAAACAGACATCTCTCGAATAAGCAGCGATAATCATACAGGTTTCTCAGGAAAAAGAGTTATGGGTTATCCAGAAAGTCATGATAAAGAAAGATTAATGTATAGCGCCACTACTTTTGGCAATTCTAATAATACAGCTTATAATGTAAAAACATTGAATACGGCAATTTCAAGAATGTCTGCAATTGGAGCTATATCTATCCTTGTTCCTGGACCAAAAATGATTTGGCATTTTGCCGATTTAGGAATGAATAATTCCATTTTCACCTGTAATGACGGAACAGTAAATACCGATTATGATGCAATTGCAGGTGATTGTAAATTAGATACAAAACCACAGCCACAATGGACAAGTAACTGGCTCGCTGATGCCACTAGAAGTAAAGTTTATGCTGATTGGTCTAAAATGATTAATTTAAAAATTACCGAACCTGTATTCAGTGGATTATCAACAATCAATTCTGGAGCAACAAATTTAACGCCTAATGTTCATATTTGGAACTCAAGTTTGCCTTCGACGCAATTAAATAGCGTTATTATTTTATCAAATTTTGATGTTGTTGCGCAGAATATTACTCCAAACTTTCCTGGTACTGGAAATTGGTACAACTTGATGGATAATACGGTATTGAACGTAAGTTCTACTACAACACCAATCAATATTGAGGCCGGTGGATTTAGAATATACGGTAACCAGCCGACATCGTTAGGAACAACAAATTTTGCACTTTCGCAAGAGATCCATTTATATCCAAATCCTACTTCAAATTATTTTACCATTAATGCAAATACTTCCAAAGTTGAAATTTATTCAACTACCGGACAATTAGTAAAAAGTTTTACTACAGCCCAATCTAAAGAATATCAATTTAATGTTAGCGATTTGACAATAGGAGTTTACTTTGTAAAGGCTATTAACGAAAATAATGAAGTTAAAGTGTTGAAATTTATTAAACAATAAAACACCTTGTTGAATGAAAAATGCAGTCTTTTTATGCTGCATTTTTATTTATAGGAGTTTCCTTTTATACCAATTCTTTTTTTTTCTTCTAAGCAATGAAGGCTACATTGATATTAGAATGACATAAAAATAACATATCGAGTATTGTTGATGCAATTAATGCTTTTCGAAATGAATTACTATTTAGATAAATTCTGTACTAAAATAGTGTTATTTCGAAAATAGTAAACTGATGGGAAATTTCCATTAAAAAAGATCCTTAGCATATTACGAAATAAATAATGTTATCAACACGAAAACGTGGTAGTAAGCCATTTTTTTCGATATTCGTTTTTTATATGCCTATTTGTTATACTTTTATTAAATATTAATTTAAAAGCAAAATTTATGAAAACAAAATTATTTTATTTATTGATGTGTTTGTTTGCGATTACGGCTACAAATGCTCAAACAACAATTTCCATGATTGGATCTGGAGTAGGTAGTTGGAGTACAGATGTCGATCTTATATCAACGGATGGTGGCCTTACTTATTCAGCTTTAGGCGTTACTTTTGCGCCATCATTAGACAATAGTGTATTGAAATGTGAAGTTAAATTTCGTCAGAATCATGATTGGACTGTCAACTGGGGTTCAGCAGATTTTCCAACTGGAACTGGAACGCAAGGTGGTTCAAATATTGTAGTTGTTCCAGGGACTTATGATGTTACATTTACCCTTGCTACAGGTGCATATACGTTTAGTGGAGGAGCTCCAATTCCTGTAGTTACCCTTTTTGGAACAGCAACTAATCCTTCATCTGGGATTAATATGGTTACTCCAGATGGTGTTGTTTATACTTTAGGTGCTACAACACTTTTAGCTGGAAATGCTCAGTTTAGCGTTGATGGCGCAACAGTAGGTGCTACTGCATTCCCTAGTGGAACAGCAACTGGCGTAATAACTGATTTTATTCCTGTACCTGCC
>CAILTC010000485.1 GCA_903837025.1 uncultured Bacteroidota bacterium
CAAAACGTAATCAAAGACCCTCCTTTTACCAAGCTCGACATCCTTACTTGCCGTAATATGTTGATTTATATGGAGCAAGAATTACAAAAAAAAATAATCCGCCTTTTTAATTACAGTCTTAATCCTGGTGGTACAATGATTCTTGGTTCAGCCGAAACTCTGGGTACTGATGGTGAAGGGTTTGACGTAATTGACACCAAATTAAAAATTTTTAAACGTTCATTAATTTCATTGACACCTGGATTACTTGATTTTCCAAGTTCTTTTTCCGTTACAAATAAAATAAAAACAAAATCATTGACAACTCCCGTAATTGAAGAAAATATTCAAACTCTTGCTAACCAAATTTTAATACAACAATTCACACCCGCAAGTGTTTTGGTAAGCAATACAGGAGATATCATTTATATTACAGGTCGTACCGGAAAATACCTAGAACCAGTTGCTGGCAAAGCAAATTGGAATATTTTTGCAATGTTACGCGATGACCTTAGACGCGAATTACCCATTGCTTTTCAAAAAGCATTAAAATCATACGATCCTATTGAACTTAAAAAAAGCAAGGTAGAAAACTATGGTAAATTTCAGTATATAAATGTCACATTGCAGCAGATCGAAAAACCTGACGCAATAAAAGGTAAAGTTATGATCGTTTTCAAAGATTTACCGGAAATATATGAAACCAAAGTAGAGAATGAAAAATCACTAAATCAAAGTTCCAACTCCCGACAAAAAGAATTAGAAATTGAACTTCATCAAAGTTTAGAAGATTTACAAATTGTTCGTGAAGAAATGCAAACTTCACAGGAAGAATTAAAATCGACCAACGAAGAACTACAGTCAACTAACGAAGAACTACAGTCAACTAATGAAGAACTAACCACTTCTAAGGAAGAAATGCAAAGTTTAAATGAAGAATTGCAAACCGTAAATACAGAACTACAAATCAAAGTAGTAGATTATGTACAGGCAAACAATGATATGAAAAACTTGCTTAATAGTACTGAAATTGCTACACTTTTTCTAGACAAAGAATTGAATATTAGAAGATTTACGGATCCAATAACTAATATTTTCAAAGTGCGTAACACTGATATTGGCAGACCATTTACAGACTTAGTAACTGATTTAATCTATCCAGAGATAGGAATTCATGCCCAACAAGTAATTAAAACACTGAACTTTATAGAAAAATCTATCGTCACCAAAGATGGAAGATGGTTCGATATAAAAATCATGCCTTACCGCACACTTGATGATCATATTGATGGTCTTGTTCTTACTTTTAATGATGTAACCAAATTTAAAACCATGGAAATGGAACTAAAAGAGGCTAATGATAAACTCCTAAAAAGTACAGAAACTCGTTATCGTCATCTTTTTGAATCTGCCAAAGATGGAATCCTTATTCTTGATGCCGATACTGGAAAAATTACAGATGTAAATCCGTTTTTGATTAAACTATTAGGCTATTCGAAAGTCCAATTCATCGAAAAAGCAATTTGGGAAATTGGCCTTTTTAAAGATATTGTCGCTAATGTTGAAAAATTCAAAGAATTACAACAGAAAAAAATGGTCCGTTACAGCAATTTGCCTCTCGAAACAATTAATGGCAAAAAGATAAATGTCGAGTTTATTAGTAATGTATATTTTGTTGATAATCAAAAAGTAATTCAATGTTTGATTCGTGATATTACTCAGCAAAAATTAATAGAAAATAAGTTGAATATTTCCGAAATTAGATACCGTAGTTTATTCGAATCGGCAAAAGATGGTATTCTCGTTCTTGATGCCGAAAGCGGAAAAATTATCGAAATCAACCCTTATTTGGTGAACTTACTTGGTGAAAAACAAGAAAAATTATCTAAAAAA
>CAILTC010000486.1 GCA_903837025.1 uncultured Bacteroidota bacterium
GCTATTATGGGACCCTGCGCCGGTGGAGCTGTTTATTCTCCAGCCATGACCGACTTTACCATGATGGTAGAAGATACGAGTTATATGTTTGTTACGGGGCCTAGTGTTGTAAAAACAGTAACCAATGAAACCGTAACTTCGGAAGAATTAGGGGGTGCAAGTACGCATTCTACTAAATCAGGAGTGGCTCATTGTACGTCTGCAAATGATGTAGAATGTCTAGAAGATCTGAAACGTTTGTTGAGTTATTTACCTCAAAATAATACGGCTGCACCAGCAAATTTGCCTTACGAATTAGGGGATGAGTTGCGTACAAAATTGACGGATATTATTCCTGATAATCCCAATAAACCGTACGATATGCACGGGGTAATTGCAGAAATTATCGATGAAGATTCGTTCTATGAAATTCATAAAAATTTTGCAGAAAATATCCTTGTTGGTTTTGCTAGATTAGGCGGTAGAAGTATTGGTATTGTTGCCAATCAACCGATGTTTTTGGCAGGAGTTTTGGATGTGAATAGTTCTATAAAAGCAGCTCGATTCACCCGTTTTTGCGATTGTTTCAATATTCCATTATTAGTGTTGGTTGACGTACCGGGATTTTTGCCAGGAACGGATCAAGAATGGAATGGGATTATTGTTCATGGAGCCAAATTATTGTATGCTTTAAGCGAAGCAACCGTGCCGAGAGTTACCTTGATCACCCGTAAAGCTTATGGTGGCGCTTATGATGTAATGAACTCCAAACACATTGGTGCGGATATGAATTTTGCTTGGCCAACTGCCGAAATTGCAGTTATGGGAGCAAAAGGAGCAAGTGAAATTATTTTCAAAAACGAAATTAGTAAAGCCAGTGATCCAGCCGAAAAACTATTGGAAAAGGAAGCTGAATATGCTGATTTGTTTGCCAATCCTTATACTGCAGCCCAACGTGGTTTTATTGACGAAGTGATTTTGCCCCAAGATACTCGCCGAAAATTGATAAAAGCATTTAGTATGCTTGAAAATAAAGTAAGCGTGACCCCAAAACGCAAACACGGAAATATTCCTTTATAGGTTTCGTATTTTTTTTTTTGAATAGATTTGTTGATTTTCTATTAATGTTAAAAAAGGTATTCTTTTATAAGGATACCTTTTTTATTGAAGTTAAGTTTCGTGTAATCAGTGTTTTTAGTTTTTTAATTTTAAAAAAACATAAAACTGATTTACTAATGAATACAAACTAATGAAGCTATATATTTGCTACTTCCAAAAAATAGTGGCAATTTTATCCCAAAATACTATAATTAACACATGAAAGACAATTCTAATCCAGCTAAAGTAAACTCCTTAAAACATGTTCTTTTTGGTAGTTTAATTGGTACCACCATCGAATTTTTCGATTTTTATATTTATGCCAATGCTGCTGTTTTGGTTTTTCCAAAATTGTTTTTTCCAGGATCAAATCCTACTATTTCTATCATTCAATCGCTTGCGACTTTTTCTATTGCTTTTTTTGCACGTCCGATTGGTTCTGCCGTTTTTGGACATTATGGAGATAAAATTGGCCGAAAAGCCACATTAGTGGTTGCCTTATTAACGATGGGAATTTCGACCGTTGCCATCGGATTTCTTCCCACTTATGCTAACATCGGAGTGACCGCTCCTTTGTTATTGATGCTTTTTAGATTTGGACAAGGATTAGGACTTGGCGGCGAGTGGGGTGGCGCCGTTTTATTGGCAATCGAAAATGCACCTCCTGGAAAACGGGCTTGGTACGGCATGTTTCCACAGCTTGGTGCACCAATAGGTTTGCTACTTTCTGGAGGAACCTTTTTGTTATTGAGCGACACCTTGACCAACGAACAGTTTTTTGATTTTGGATGGAGAATCCCATTTATAGCAAGTGCAGCCTTAGTGATTGTTGGATTTTATATTCGTTTGAAAATAACCGAAACCCCTGCTTTTTTAGCTACTTTAGAAACTAAGAAAGAAGAGCGTATTCCTTTGGTAGTCTTGTTAAAAGAGTATCGTAACCAACTTATTTTTGGCACATTGGCCGCTGTAACTACCTTTGTTACTTTTTATTTAATGTCAGTTTTCTCTTTAAGTTGGGCAACAACAGATTTAGGTTACACCAGACGTGATTTTCTTATTATGCAGCTTTTTTCGGTATTGTTTTTTGGAATATCAATTCCTATTTCGGCAATTTTAGCCGATAAAATAGGTCGAAGAAAGGCTTTGTTAATTGTTACTATTGCTATTGCAATTTTTGGATTATTTTTCTCGGCGCTTCTTGGTTCAGGAGATACTACTCTAGTTACGGTATTTTTGTGTTTGGGAATGACGTTAATGGGATTGACATACGGACCATTAGGCACTTTCCTTTCGGAACTTTTTCCAACCCAAGTACGGTATTCGGGATCATCGCTCACCTTTAACTTTGCCGGAATAATAGGTGCGGCTTTTGCGCCAATGATAGCCATTTGGATTGCCAAGAATTACGGTATTACTTATGTTGGTTATTATCTATCGGCAGCTGCGGTACTTACTTTTGTATCACTTTTGGTTATTAGCAAAAAGGAACATCAGTTTTAAAGAGATTATCTTTTCAAACTAAAATGCCCTTTGTATTCTTTGCCATTGGCTCGTGTAACGACGAACCAATAATCATCTGCGGGAAGGTTGTTTCCGTTATAAGTTCCGTTCCAACTAGCGGTATTTGAGTCCAAATTGATAATGAATTTACCATATCGGTCGAATATTTTAACCGTCAAACCCTGTTCAATATCCGAGAATTTTATTTTCCAAGTATCGTTGTAACCATCTCCGTTTGGAGTAAAGAATTTGGGAAACATTAATAAATAGACTTCTTGGGGAGGTGTTGTTCCGCAGCCATTTTTGTCTCTAACCGAAACAGTATATTGACCACTTTTTAAACCTGTAAACTGATTGCTGTCTTGATAATTATAACCATCAATAGAATATTCGAAATCTCCATTTACAGTGGTTAAAACGGTTATCACATTATCATTATCTGTCCAGTCTTTAGTTTCAATTGTGTTTATAGTGGCTTTGATAGATTTTTTTACGACAAAGTTTTTTGTACTCGAACAAGAAATAGTTCCATAGTCATTGGTTACAGTTACCCAATAATTGCCTGGATTTGCTACAGATATGGATTGATTTGTAACTCCATTAGACCATAAATAGCTGTCGAAACCCGATCCAGCATCGATCGATATGGTCTTGTTTTCGCAGATTGGCACAATGTCTTCAATAGCAATTTTAGGTTTTGAAAAAAGTGTCAATTTCAATTCAGATACTGCATAACAAGGCGTATTCGAATTAACGCGAACATAGATGTTGTTGTCTCCCAAAACCAATTTATAATTGGTAATGTTACTTATTTTATCGGCTGCCGTTTCATTTTCGGCACCAGAATGAGAATTATAATAAGAGAAATTATAATTATTATTCGAAATTATATCGGAATTGTAATTGCTTAAATTCACGGTTTCTGTTCCATCATTCAAATCATCACAAAATGATTCCGAATAATTATTAGCAGGCAAAGAGGTAATTAGGGATACCGAAACAGCTAATCTAGTTGGGCTTTCGCAATTATTTAGCGTTTGAGTAGCATAATAGGTTTTTCCATTTTGTAATGGTATTGTATTTGCTAAAATAGTTCCTGATGTTGTATCATCATACCATTTTATGCTTGTTCCAGAAACTGCAATTGTATTTAAAGTTGGATTCTGGCTGGTACAAAAGCTTTGCGTTGAATTTCCAGTTGGAGCA
>CAILTC010000487.1 GCA_903837025.1 uncultured Bacteroidota bacterium
TTGTATCGGAACTGCTGTCTTTAAGAAATTCGATAGTGGGTCTGGCAATGTTTTTCATTGGCGCATCAGCCATATATGTAAATCCGGAATAGTACTTGCTTTTCCAAGGAGTATCAATTAATCAGATGGCTGTTTTTGGATTTTGTCCTAAATAACTTTGCGTCCAATCATCAAGATTGGTGTCGTAAGTGGCCCAAACTGCTTTGTTTGTATTGGCATCAAGAATGTACAATAAACTATTTGATTTGGCTTTGCCAGGTTCATAACCCGATTCATAATGCGCTTTCGCAAAGAAACCAATCGCAACAATAAATAGGAATAACGACCATTTTCCTTTTCGTTCAAACGAACCAAAAACGGGCACTAATAATCCGAATACCAAAGCGGTAAGAAGGCTACTTCCAAACAATAATTTCAAACCCAAACCTATCGGAAACATTTGAATAAGAGGCGCAATTAGCAACAATGTCGGAATACTTAAAACAAGATTTAAAACTGGTCTTGATTTTTGGGTAATGATAAACGACGCCAACATGATTAAACCGGAAAAGACAGGAATAATCAAGAATCCTGCGCCTTTTAGTTTTAATGCGACGGCTAAATTGATGATGATCCAAATAAATAACGGAGCAATATAATGGTTTAGGGTTACTTTTTTGTTGGAGAATAATTGGTAAAAAGCAAAACAAATCGACAAGCTCAAGAGTATAAAAGCAGCTATATAATCATGGCCATTATAGGTAAATCCGTTGAGTAAATCGTTGTATTGCGGATAGATTTTGAGCAACAATTTCCATCCAAAAAAAGTGACTATGCCAGCGGTAATCGTTGCACCCAATAACGGAATAAATCCTTTGGCCATCTCTTGGAAGGACAAAATTCGTTTCGCCATTCCAATGAATATCAACATCAACAAAAGTATAAATGCAAGAATCACCATTGGCAAAACCCAATCAAAAGGATAGCTTACAAAAGTATAGGGAATCGTGAAATAAACGTCGTCATTTTTATTTTGGGTAGTTTTCAAATCGGCATTCGAAAAATAATTTAGTAATGGCATTAAGTAAGTTCCTTGATGTTCTAATGTATTTTTGCTCAAATGATCGATGTCGTCTTGGGCAGAATGGTAATTGTAATGTCCGTCAATAAAGGCAAAATTGTAGCCTTGAATATTGCCTTGTTCTCTAAAAACGGTCAAATCAGTATCGTTAGGAAGCATTTTATAAATGCTGTACATCAAGGAATTAGAAACTGGATATTTCGGATTTGCAGCAGCGAATTCCTTAACAAGACCACTATTTCCGCCATTGGTTTCCATCAACATATAACTAGGTCCCGAAGAACCTCGCGCTTCAAAATTGAGCGCCAAACCCACTTCTTTGGCCCATTTGTGTTGCGTAACAAAAAGAGCGGCGCCGTTTAAACCTAATTCTTCACCGTCCGTAAACAGAATAATAATGTCGTTTTTGTGTTGTTTTTTATTGTAAATAAAAGCACGAACGCTTTCGAGAATCGTCGCCACGCCAGAACCTGCATCACTAGCACCGTGTGAAGCCGAATGAGGTGCGCTGTCATAATGCGAAAGCAACAATAATGCTTTATTGCTGTTGGTTCCTTTTATTCGAGCCATAACATTCTTGCATTTGGTCAATGTTCCCCAATCCGAAAAAGAAAATCCTTCCTGAACCGAAGTTTCCAAACCCATTTTTTGCAATTCCTTTTGCAAATATTCAGCAACAGCTTCATGATTTTCCGATCCCACAAAATGGGGTTTTTCCGAAATGTTTTTTACTTGTTCTAAAGCTCTTTTGGTCGAAAATTCCGAAAGTGAAACATCTGCCGTAGGCGTCATTTGGGGCATCATTGTAGCGAAAATAAATCCTAGGATTGCAAGGATAAACAAAGCTGAAAAAATTGAGGAATTGCTTTTTTTCATAATGGTAAATATTTGGAAACTAAATTTCTTTTTTGACAAGCATACAATAGTCCTCTTCAAGAAGACGATAGCCTTGATCGTAAACAAAATAATAGGTATTTCTGGTTTTGGTTTGTAATATATTGGTGAAAAACTCAAAATCGAAACCTTTACTCAGTAGTTTTGTTCTTGTGGTTTTTCCTTTTCCATCCACATTCAATACCGAAAGAATGCGGTAATTTTTGCGCAACTTATTGTTTACGTTGCGCATAAAATTGGTGCTGTCTTTGTTTATTTTATTGTTGTAGGCGTTGCGACAGCCATCGCTGCAGAATTTTTTATCCTCGCGCCCCACAATTTTGTCTCCACATTCTAGGCAGGTTTTCATGGTTTAATTTTTTTGATTTCATATAAATCAGTTCTACGGTCTTTCAGGATTCGAGCGCTTCCATGTTCGTGAAGTTCTTTTAGTAAATTTAGATCTACATCTACAATCAAAGTCATTTCTGTATTAGGAGTCGTTTCTGCTTTTATTCCTGTACTAGGAAACGCAAAATCCGAGGGTGTAAATACAGCGGTTTGTGCATATTGAATATCCATATTATTTACTTTTGGAAGATTTCCAACACATCCGGCTATGGCTACGTAACATTCATTCTCGATGGCTCTGGCTTGTGAGCAGTGCCTTACTCTGGTATAACCGCTTTGTGTATCGGTTAGAAACGGTACAAATAAAATATTCATTTCTTCATCAGCTAATAATCTTGAGAGTTCCGGAAATTCGACATCATAGCATATCATAATACCTATTTTGCCACAATCAGTATCAAAAGTTTTAATTTGTGAGCCTCCTTTCATTCCCCAATGCAGAACTTCATTTGGGGTAATGTGAATTTTATAATACATCTCCGAAGTTCCGTCTCTTTTGCATAGAAAGCCAACATTATACAAAGTGCCATTTTCTAAATAGGGCATACTTCCCGAAATGATATTAATGTTATATGAAATGGCATATTCTTGAAATTTTTTGCGAATAGGATCGGCATATTTTGCAAGTTCTCTGATGGCATCAGGTTCTGATAAATGATTGTAATCTGCCATAAGTGGAGCAATAAATAACTCAGGGAACAGCACAAAATCACTTTTATAACCCGCAATTGCATCAATAAAAAATTCAGCTTGTTCAAATAAAGATTCTAAGTTGGATAACGGACGCATTTGCCATTGGATTAGTCCAAGTCTGATGATGCTCTTTTGGGTATTTATTAGCACGGGACTTTCGTCATAATAAATATTATTCCATTCTAATAATACAGCAAATTCTTTTGAATCTATGTCTCCCTCGAGGTAGTTTTTCATAATTCTCATTACGTGAAAATCATTACTTAACTGGAAGGAAAGCACAGGGTCGTGCAATTCTTTTAGTTTTACTTTTTCGATATATTTTTTTGGTGTCAGTTCCTTGGAATGTTTACCATAATTAGGAATTCTTCCTGCAAAAACGATGGCCTTTAGGTTCAATTTTTCGCACAACTCTTTCCGGGCATCATACAATCGTCTTCCAAGTCGCAAACCTCTATATTCAGGGTGAATAAACACGTCTATTCCATACAATATTTCCCCTTTTGGATTATGTGTCGAGAACGTAAAATTGCCTGTTATTTTGGCGTAATTTGGATTCTTATCCACTAAAACTTCGTCTACAATTAAAGATAAAGCAGCACCAACTACTTTTCCGTCTGCTATAATTACTAATTGGCCTTCGGAGAATAGTTCCAATAAATTTATGATATCAGGTTCTTTCCAATACGAATTTTCCATCTCTGGATAGGACTTTATCATCGACTTTTTTAATTCTTTGTAGTCTTCGATTTTTAGATTTCGTAATTCAACTTTCTTTATTTTCGTTTGCATAACTTTTTGATATTCAACAAATATAGAAAATAAATATCCATTTACAAACGGTTACAAGTAGTTACAACCGAAAGTAAACAGTTATCAACCGAATAAAATTGAGAGCTGTCGCATCTTTGCCCTGTTGATTGGAACGAACCATTTGACAAAACATATACTAACAATTTAAATTTATACGCCATGAACGCAATGAAAAACCGAGTACAGTTAATTGGACATGTAGGTAACGATCCAGAAATCAAAAACCTTGAAGGAGGAAAAAAAGTAGCCAATTTGACAATCGCCACAAACGATAGTTATAAAAATGACAAAGGAGAAAAAGTAGAACAAACCGAATGGCACAAAGTGGTAGCCTGGGGAAAAACTGCCGAAATCATCGAAAAATATGTAACCAAAGGCAAAGAAATAGCCATTGAAGGGAAACTAACACACAGAAGTTACGATGATAAAAACGGAGAAAAGCGATATATTACTGAGGTTTTAGCTAATGATGTGTTGCTTTTAGGGAAGTAACTAGTAAGCAGTTATTTGGATGGTGGGTATAATTCATGCCTACCATCTTAAACCTGCTAGCTATAAATTACTCATTCATCAATTCTTGAAAGTAATCTACAAATTGTCCTACGTGATACCCATCCATCAAACCATGATGAACGTGAACAGACATTGGCATTGTTCTTTTTCCATCATTGGCAATGGTCATTTTTCCGAAAGAAATTTTCGGGCAACTATCTGGAAAAGTATAGCTTCTGGCATGGGAAAGTGAGGTGAAATTCACCCATGGAACCGCCGAAAAATGAATCAAGTTGTCACTTGAAAATTCTCTGGTAAAAAGTCCAGGAGTTTTTTTTATTCGTTCAATTTCTTCCAAAGTGTTTTTTGAAAACACATCAAAATCTGGAGAATATTGAATCAAGGAAAATCCAAAAGTTTTGTCTTCGCGCATTATTGTCGCAGAGGCGTCTATGCTATCAAAAATATGAATTTCATCCCCATTTATTCGATAACGAAAAGGTTCGATTGTATTTGCTGCAATAATGGTTTTGTGTAAATAATACACAAAAAAAGAAGTTTCCAGTTGTTTTGCTTTCTTATAGGCTTTTGTACAATCTATGTTTGTAGTGATACCAAAAAAAGGTTCTTCCATTTGTTTAAAAAAGGAGAAGTGTTCTTTTCGGTTCCAATTTTCTAGGTTTAAAAGGGTTTTCACTATTTGTAGTCTATTTTATTTTTCAAAAATACATTAATTCTTTTAGACAGCATTTTTTCTATTAATAAAAAAAAAGCCCTAAAAGAATTTTCCTTTAGGGCTTTATGATGTAAAAAAAGTGTTTTTTATTTAATTTTAAAAGTAGCTCTTCGAACTAATTTTCTAGCATTATCCGAATCAACATCAACAGAGTTGTCCTCCCCTGCAGCGATAACATTTAATCTTGATGGATCAACTTTAGCTTTCACTAGAGTATTTTTTACATTTTTAGCTCTTGCATTAGACAATTTATCATTGTATGCCGATCTTCCTATTTCGTCAGCATGCCCTATTATATCAACTGTAGCTGTTGGATTGTTTCGTAAGTAAGTTAAGATAAAATCAGTACCTTCACTAGAAACATTCGTTGGTTTCGATTTATTGAAGTCAAAATAAACAGCAACATAACCACCGTTGATTAAACTCCTAATCAATTCGTTGTTAGAAAGCAAAGGAGAAGCAGCATTTGAAGTATTGCTTGCATAGTTTTTCAAAACATAGGCCTCAGTATCATCTGGGACTCCATTATTATTTTTGTCAATAGATCTTCCTTTGGAATCTACCATTGCACCAGCTGCAGTATTAGGTTCTTCATCTAAATAATCCGCTACACCATCTTTATCGGTGTCTAACATTTTATTTTCGATAGCCATAAATCTTGCATCAATGGCATCAAATCTTGCATCGTTATCAATAACCCAATCAGCGTGGTTTTCGTTTGTACCCAAATATACGGTTAATCCCAAAGTTCCTGTGAAAAGACTTCCGTTAAATCCTCTTATAGCATCAGAACTTACTCCATCAAAAGCGACATTCTGTTTTGCGTTTGTGATTGTTGTAAAATCTCCTGTTAGAGCGATTTTGTTACTCAATTTAATTTGACCCGTTACTCCAATCATAAAATTCCCCATTCTGTCTTTTACATATGAAGGATTTTTTACTTCCAATTGTGATAAACCAAAACCAGCATGACCTAATAATCCAAGACTTTTTGTCCATGTCTCAAAACTCATAATTCTTCCTAAGTTCGCAACACCCTGTAAGTCTACTCTATAATATTTAGAGTCAAAAGCATTGGATTTATTATCCCCTTTAAAACTGTTATACCCCATATCCGCTTTTAAACCGAATTTGTTATTGAACATATAACGAGCTCCAAAATCAATAGTGTAAGGACTTATTATTGAAGTTGTATAGCCAGCAGTCATAGGACGTTGAGGTTTATTAAAACCACCAGCCAATTCAAATGACCATTGATTAAAACCATTTTCCTTTTTCTCGGCCGTTTCTTTTTGCGCGCTTAAAGTATTTAAAGCCAGAGCGAAAGCTAATGTAAGTAGGACTTTTTTCATAATTTCATAATTTAAATTCTATGCAAAACTACATCGCGTTGTTTGATAAAAAATTTTAATCAGTTAATTATGTAAGTAATAACTTTAATTATGAAAGTCACCAATTGAAATACAGCATAAAAATCTATAAATCAATTGTTTAATGGTTTTAATAGTAGAATATTCTTATTATTGTAGTCTTTCTAAAACATCGGTCAATTTTTCGAAAGCATTGAAGTTTTTGTGCTTCACTTCGTAGTCAATTCTCTCATGTGCCCAAGTGGTGTGAAAAGGAATATGCACAGCGTGTCCGCCAATGGCCAAAACGGGCAAAACATCCGATTTTAGAGAATTCCCAATCATGAAAAATTCCTCGGGTTGAATCTCTAAGCGTTTTATCAAATCCGAATAATCTTTTTCTTGTTTGTCTGCCATTACTTCAATATGGTGAAAATAATGTCCCAAACCCGAATCATGTAACTTTCTGCGTTGGTCTAATAAATCGCCTTTGGTGGCAACTACTAATTTATATTTTCCGTACAAAGCATTCAATGTTTCTTCGACACCATCTAATAAAACAATCGGTTTTTCGAGTAATTCTTTCCCGTAGTCAATGATTTTTTCAATGACTTCGACAGGAATAGTGTTGTTCGAAATCTTCATCGCCGCCTCAATCATCGAAAGAATATAGGCTTTGATTCCGTAACCGTAGATTTTTAAATTATCGATTTCGACCTTAAAAAGTTCTTGAGAAATTCCTTGATGCGATAAATAATCTTCCATCAAACCACAGAACTTTTGTTCCGTTTCCTGAAAATAGGGTTCATTGATAAATAGGGTGTCATCAGCGTCGAAAGCAATTACTTTTAGGTTCATATTTTTTATATAATCTATTAATTGTAAAATTTATCTTCTTTCCAATTCGCTACATTATTTTCAATATAACTTTGAATTTTTTCAAATGATTCGGAATCACGAATAATATGATCATGAAAACGTTCTTGCCATTCAAAATCAGTGTGAATATAATGTGCATTTTTGGTAACCACCGATTTATAGGAACGTAAAATGGTGGAGACAGTTCCTGGTTTAGGGGATATTTTTGACATTTGTACCTTTTTTATTACGTTCTCGTTATAGACGTTGCATTGCAACGTCTCTACAACAATATCATCAACAATATATTTTTTGTCAATTATCAATATTCCGTGAACGTGATTCGGCATAATTTGATAATTTCCTAATTCAACAAACGGAAAATGTTTGGGAATTTCGCTCCAAAACTGAAGTGCCAATTTCCCAATTTCGTTCATTTGCATTTCATTTTGATGATTCACCGACACGATTTTACCAAAAAAATGTTCCCGGTGTCCTGTGCAAATTGTTATAAAATAGGCACCATTTTTTCCATAATCCCAATTTTTCAAACGGCTTGAGGGGATACGGTATTTATTTTGGAATTTGCCATTCATATTATTTTCGTTTTGCGTAGAGACGTTGCATTGCAACGTCTAAA
>CAILTC010000488.1 GCA_903837025.1 uncultured Bacteroidota bacterium
ACAGCTTCTACAGGAACGGCTAAACCTCTTTTAGAATCAACTATTATTGCAGCTTCCACAAACATTCCTGTGAGTAATTTTTGCTTTATAGCATCATCCAAATGTCCGTGAACATTGATTGTTCTATCTTTTGATTCGATTGATTTACCAACTAAATGCACTTCGCCTTCAAATACTTCTTTACTCGCTTCGGGTACAGTAAATTTAATTTTTTGATTCATTTTTACTTTTAAAATATCCTTTTCGAAAACAGATAATTCTAAATGTAATTCGTTATTATTCACGATTTCAACTATAACATCCGAAGGTGAAATTAACATTCCTATAGTTGCGTTTACAACCGTAACATCACCTGAAATTGGTGCGAAAATAGTTATACGAGAAGTCAAATTTCCTTTTTCTACATTCGATGGATTAATGTTCAACAACACTAATTTAGCTCTCAAACTCTGGTGTATTCCTTTTGCTCTGCGATACTCACTTTCGGCTTTGAGATAATTTTTTTGAGAAGTGATTTTTTCATCATATAACGTTTTTTGTCTATTATATTCCGATTTCAAATAGTCAATTTGCTCAGCAACTTCTAGATAATCTTTCTGAACATCTAGATAATCAGCACTTTCTAGCGTTACAATAGGCTGACCTTTTACTACCTTATCTCCAACCAATAATTTTGTGGTTTTTACATAACCACTCATAAAGGAAGTTACTTTTGCCCTGTTTTCTGGCGGAACATCAATTGTTCCTGAAGCCTTTATTACAACATCGAAATCTTGTTTTACTAGACTTGAAATTTCCATTGAGCCTGATTGAAATTGTGCTTTTGTAACGTTTATTAATCCGTTATCTTTTGGAGTTGTTTCCACTGTTTTACCCTCTTTACAAGAGATAAACAAAGTGACAATTGCTAGGGTATATATTATTTTCTTCATTGTGATTATTTAAACCGTATCGGTATTCGTTTATTTTGATAAATTCTTTATAAATTTGACTTATAGTACTAATAATTAAGATATTGAATATCTAATTGGGTTTTGTTGAATTGAAAAACATTATCCAAATATTCGACTTGAATGGTAGTTGCATTTTCTAAGCTTTGGATATATTGAAAGAAATCAATTTCACCTTGCTTAAAGCTCGTATTTCCTACTTTGATGATCTCTTTCGATAATTTTTGGCCATATTGATTGTAATAATTTATTGCTTCTTGATGAACCGCTAATTCATTCTTTTTTTGTTCAATATACTTATCAATTTTTTGTTCCTCATTTTGCTTTTGTTGTTCCCAAGACTGCATTTCTAATTGTGCTACTTTAGTTTTAGCTTTGTTTCCGGAGAAGAAAAGAGGTAATCCAATTCCAATTTGAAAACCATTTATTGATTGCGATAATCCTTTATTTCTACCTTGAAAATAATCGACATTAATATCTGGAAGCCAAAACTGTTTTTGCAAACTAATATTAGTTTTTAATGCATTAGTGACTTTTTCAAAATAAGCATTATAAAGTACTTTATTTGTTTCAATATTTAAACTACTAATAGGTTCGATCGAAGATTTTTTTATAACAAATTTTTCTTCTGATTGTACCAAAGATTGCAACAATTCATATTGTGCTTTTTTATCATTTTCAATTTGGGAAAGCATCGTGCTAATTTTTCGAAACTTAGCTTGAGCAGTAATTTTTTCTAAATAATTAGTTTCTCCTAATTCGAATTTTCTATCGCTTGCTTTTGAAAAAATTTGATACAAACTATCTAAATAATGATACAGATTTTCTTGATTAAGCAATTAAACAATATGATTATATGAACTTGAAACCTGATACGATAATTTACTTTTTTTTAAGTTAAAATTGGCTTGTTCTTTTTCATATTCCGAAGAATAGACCTTTTTTTGAGCTCCATAAACTGTTGGAAAAGCGAATTTTTGCTGCACTCCAAATACTTTTAATGGCTCATTGTTTGGTGCCAAATTATTCTGATCATAATTGTAATATACATTTGTTTTGTCAAAAGTATAAGCCGAATTGATATTGGCTTTAAACTTATCCACATGCAATTGAGAAGCTTTCAAACCTTTATTATTTTCCAATGCTTTAGCAACTAAATTATCTAATTCCGAATTTGAATTTTGAGAAAAAGCGAGTGATGAAAACAGCAAAAGAAATAGTAAATACGTTTTGTTTTGATGGATTTTGAATTTTGGTTTTTTGAATTCTTTTTTATCAAAGACTTTATATAAAATAGGTAAAACAACCATTGTCAAAATCGTCGCAGTAAACAAACCACCAATAACTACAGTAGCTAACGGACGTTGAACCTCTGCTCCTGCCGATGAAGAAATTGCCATTGGTAAAAAACCAAGAGCCGCGGCAGCAGCAGTCAATATAACAGGACGCAATCGATCTGTCGTTCCTTTTAGAATTAATTCATCAATATTTTTCATACCATTATGTTTGAGTTCTTTAAAATGCTCAATAAGTACAATCCCGTTGAGTACTGCAATTCCAAAAAGAGCAATAAAACCAACACCTGCAGAGATACTAAAAGGTAAATCTCTCATCCATAAAAACAAAACCCCACCTACTGCCGAAAGAGGAATAGCAGAATATACCATCAAAGCTTCTTTTATGGATCCAAAGGCAAAATACAACAGAATAAAGATCAGAAATAAAGCAATTGGAACCGCAATAGCTAAACGTGCTTTTGCACTTTGAAGATTCTCAAACTGTCCGCCATAACTCACAGTGTAACCAACAGGGAGTTTAATTTTGTTTTCTATAACATTTTGAATATCAAGAACAACACTTTGTAAATCTCGATTTCTAACATTAATTCCCACTACAATTCTTCGGTTTGTATTGTCTCTCGAAATTTTTGCTGGACCTTCTGTGTAAACAATATTAGCCAATTGTGACAATGGAATTTGTTCTCCCGAATTAACAGGGACATATAATTTTCGTAAATCTTCAATATCTCTACGATTTGTTTTGTCCAAACGAATGACCATATCAAAACGTTTTTCACCTTCAAAAACAGTCCCTACCGTTTTTCCTGCAAAACCAAGGGCAATTAATTCG
>CAILTC010000489.1 GCA_903837025.1 uncultured Bacteroidota bacterium
AAATCCCTTGTTCATGTTGGACAAATTAAAAGACCGTCAATTTCCCGTTACCAAGGGTGGTAGTGGTGGAAATTCACATACCTTTAAACATCATAAAAGTTCCAATACAAACTGTTGAAAGGGCAGGCTTTGTCTCCCGATTTTATTGCTTTTTTATAAAAACAAGAACCGCAATAATGACTCATTTTATCAATATAAGAAGCCGAACTCGCATAGGGTTTCGTGCCCACAATGCCGCCATCAGCAAACTGACTCATTCCTCGTGTGTTCGTAATTTCGACCCATTCTATAGCGTCGATGTAGATTCCTAAATACCAAGTATCCAATTCGTCTGGATGCACGCCTGCCAAAAGCGCAAAATTGCCGGTAATCATTAATCGCTGAATATGATGTGCGTATGCATAATTTAAAGATTGATGGATGCTGTCTTTGAGACAACCCATTTTTGTATTCCCTGTCCAAAACCAATCGGGTAATTTTTCTTGATTGTTAAAGAAATTCATGGTGGCATATTCGGGCATTTTTAGCCAATAAATACCGCGCATGTATTCGCGCCAACCAATTATTTGCCGTACAAAACCTTCTAATTGATTGTACTCAATTTCGTCAGGACGTTTTCGCCATTCGGCAATCGCTTTGTCAATCACTTCTTGCGGAGAAAGTACTTTGATATTCATCGAAAACGAAATTCTTGAATGATAAAGCGACCATTCGTTTGGCGTCATTGCGTCTTGGTAGGAACCAAATAACGAAAGGCATTCGGTGACAAAAAAATCCAATAATGCTAAAGCTTGTTCTCGGTTTATAGGCCAAACAAAATTTTCGGCATCAATTGTTCCAATGGTTTTAATGTCAGTTTTTTGAATTTCCGCTACAATTTCGGAGACATTATTGTTGAAAACTAAAGGTGATATGGGCTTATGATTTTTGGGTAATTTTTTCCGATTTTCATCATCATAATTCCATTTTCCGGTTAAGGGTTTGTCGTCTTCCATCAAAACATGATGCTTTTTTCGCATGCTTCGGTAGAAACTTTCCATTAAGAACGTTTTTTTTCCTTCGAAAAATTCGCCCAGTTCCGTTCGGCTGGTATAAAAATGTTCCGAATCTACAACGGTGCTTTTTATAGTCAGTTTTTTACAAAATTTTTTCAAAAGCTGGTCTAATCGGTATTCGTCTGGAAATTGATATTCGAAATGGGTAATTTGATTTGCTACAATTTGATTTTCAATATTTTTTTCGAAGGATTGAAAGTTGTTGCTGTCATTTAAACCATAATAAACGACATGGTGTTTGGCTAATTGTAACGATTCTGCAAAAGAGCGCATGTTCGAAAAAAAGCCAACAATTTTTTGGATATGGTGATTGACATAATCGGTTTCTGTGCGAATTTCCATCATCACATAAACTACCGATGTGTCCACTTTAGAAAACCAAGAATGATGGCTGTTGAGTTGATCGCCAAGAATCAATCGTAAGGTTTTAGACATAGTGCTATTTATTGGAAATTTAGAATTAGGATTTTTAATCTGCGAAGTTCAATCGGATGCGTTCCCATTCTATTTCAACAGAGGAACCTTCGGCTATAAAAACAGCTTCTGGTTTTGTGTCATTCAAAACAGCGAACGCTTCGCCATACATGGCCTTAAAATCGCAATCAATTTGGGTTTCTAAAACGCTACTAACTTTCCAACTTGGATGATGCAATCGATATTCTTCGGTAGTGTTTTCGTCGATTTTGGTATATCCAAAATAGTGTTCGTAAATGAATTTTTCTAACGTATGTTTTTTCATTACTCGAAGTTCATTCGAAGCTTCCACATAAATACGATTCCATTTTTTGTTTAATAACCATTCGAATTGAACTTTTTTTATGTCCAAGTCGGTTGTAATGCAATGCCTTGTGGGAACGACTTTATAATGTTCGTTGTATAATAGATTCGCCATCCAAGCGACTATTTTATAAGGAATGGTTTCGTTTATAAAAACTACGCCGCGCTTGGTGACGGCTCCTTCCTTTCGGAGAACATAAAAGCGTAGATTAATTTCTTCAAAAGTGCCAAAAAACGGTATAGGAACATGAAATAATTTCGTTTTTTTGAACATAAACCCCACTAAACTGATATATGCTTTTCCATTATATAAATCTAAGCTGACGCCTTTTGGCAAAAATGGAGTTAGAATTTCGGGGTCAATTTCGTAATTGGCCATGATGATATTTTCCCAATTTGCTTTTAAAAATGTACCCATGAGAATTGAAGAATTAGGAAAACAAAGTCTCTTTTGTTTTTAAAAGTAACCACTTTTTGTCGCTATTCAGTTTAAAAGTAGCTATATGTTCTCTGTTCCATTCTTGGGGACCAATTAAGGATAAAAAATTACTGCCGTCATTGCCATTATACAAATGGTAAATTTCGCCAATAACGGGTTCAAAAGAAAATTTAGCATTATAAACTAAATCATTCCATTCGTATTCTTCCATTAATTTTTGATATTGTAGTTTAAGTTCATTGAACTTGTTTTCGAATTCTTTATTCACATTATGGATCCCTCTGCTTTTCCAAGCCATAACATCATCTACTTGAATTACCGGCGCGCCTACACTAGTCGAATAGGGCAATACACTGGCATTATACCCTTTTTCTTCTGAAAATACTACATTATCTGGTTTGTCTTTTCCCATTTTTTAAATCAAATTGAACACAAATTATCTTTTTTATACCCTGATGAATAGCTTGAAAATCGAGTTGTTTCGATTAAACTTTAATAGTGATTGCTTCTTGTTTATTAGTCTTTAACGTTTGTTTAATTTTTAAGTGAAAAAAATAAACAAATGTAAAGAAGATTAATTAAAAATAGGGTCTAAAGTAAAAAAATAAACCATTGAACAATTCAATTGGTTTTATTATGAAAAAAAAACCACGGTTGAAACCGTGGTTTATGGGAGAAATCGTAAAATAGGAGTAGGAGGACCTACAGAATTTTTTTATTTGGTTGAAAACAATTTTGCAATTTCTTCATTTACAAACTCTAAAAAT
>CAILTC010000490.1 GCA_903837025.1 uncultured Bacteroidota bacterium
CCACAAACAGAAAACAATCGGTTAGTATCTGTATCAATTGCTAGTCCTGAAGGTTCATCTCCAGGTGCAATATTCCATGTATTTATAACTTCGAGCGTTGCAGTATTTATCGTTTTTATTTCGTTTTTATCTTCAATATTTACATAAACCAACCCTTTATCATTTGTAACTGAAAACTCTGGTTTTCCGCCAAATGCAATTGTTTTTATGACTTGATTTGTATTGGCATCAAGAACAGTTGCGTCTTTTGATTTACCATTGTAGACAAACACTTTTGCAGAAAATTTATCGTATAAAATTGCATCTGGATTAATGCCATTGATTTTGACTTTTTCTATTAATTCGAAGGTTTTCAAATTGATAACTGTAATCGAATTATCTTTTCCATTACTAATAAAAGCTTTGTTCAAATCATTAGCAATTGCAATTCCGTGAACGCCTTTTGTATCCGGAATTGTGGCAATTGTTTGATCCGCTTTTAAATCAATCACGTTGACAACACTTCCGTGAGACAAAAATAAATGTTGGTTTACAGCATCAACAGCTAGATAATCCCAGCCTTCATTGCCTTCGACATTTATTTTTTTAGATACCTTATAGTTTTGACTTAAACCATTGGTAATAGAGGCGATAATCAGTAAAGTAGTTGCTATTTTTTTCATAGTATTAGATTAATTTTTAAAATTTTATATTAAATCTCACTTCGAAAATACATTAATTAAGCTATTCAAGTACCTTAAAAAGGAAATATTAACATTACCTTAAAGAAACTATTTATTTGATTCAATTCTAAAATCCATTCTACTATATTTGTCTTACAAAATTAATTGCTATGGAGGAATGTATCTCGGTTTTTGATATGCTAAAAATTGGAGTTGGTCCATCAAGTTCACACACTCTAGGTCCTTGGCGTGCAGCAGAACGATTTCTAAAAGAACTTCGTGCTAATAAGAAGTTTGAAATTATTAACAATATAAAAGTAGATTTATACGGTTCGCTTTCCTTAACGGGCAAGGGACATTCTACCGATTTAGCCATAATGCTAGGACTGTCAGGTCAAGATCCTGAATATATTCCTATTGAAAATATTAGCAAAATAATAACCGAAATAAAAGAGAAAAAACTAATTCATTTCGGAAATGAAATAATAGTCCCTTTTTTCCCGGAACAGGATATAATTTTTAATAAAAATTTCCTTCCTTTCCATGCCAATGCAATGACTTTTACAGCTTCATTACTTGATAGCACCGAATATTCAGCAACCTTCTACTCCATCGGTGGCGGATTTGTGGTAAAAGAAGAACGCATCAATGCCCGAAAGAAAATTGAAATAAAATGCGCGTTCCCTTTTCCTATAAATCATGCAAGTGAACTTTTGAATTATACCATTCAAGAAAACAAAAGCATTTCGGAAATTGTTTATGAAAACGAAAAATCAATGCGTCCCGATGCCGAAATTCATCACGAATTAATGCGTATCTGGAACACCATGCTCGAATGTATGTACATTGGTTGTCATTCCGAAGGCATTCTTCCTGGGGGATTGAACGTTCGCCGCCGGGCATTTGACATGCACCAACACCTCATTGGCTTAGCCAATTATGATTCGCCACAAACTTGGCTCGAACAAATTCGTTCAACGGAAGTGAAATTTCGCCAAATCCTGAAATGGGTAAGTTGTTTCGCTTTGGCCGTAAATGAGGTTAATGCCGCTTTAGGCCGTGTAGTTACAGCACCAACCAACGGAAGTGCGGGTGTAATTCCGTCCGTTTTAATGTATTATTTAGTTATCGAAAACCATGAAGCAGGCGAAAATGAAATTAAACAATTCTTGATGGTTGCTAGCGAAATAGGAAGCATATTCAAAAAAGGATCTACAATTTCGGCAGCAATGGGCGGTTGTCAGGCCGAAATTGGCGTTTCATCAGCCATGGCAGCAGCTGCATTATGCGAATTAATGGGAGGAACTCCAGCACAAGTATTAATAGCAGCCGAAATAGCCATGGAACATCACCTTGGTTTGACATGTGATCCTATTGGTGGTTTGGTTCAAATTCCTTGTATCGAAAGAAATACAATGGGCGCAATAAAAGCGATAAATGCTGCCGAATTAGCTTTAGAAACCGATCCTAAAAATGTAAAAGTTCCTTTGGATAAAGTCGTCAATACGATGTGGGAAACGGCAAAAGACATGAATAATAAATACAAAGAAACCTCAGAAGGGGGACTAGCAATTACTGTGAATATGGCAGATTGCTAATAAAAAAACCGAATATGACATCAAATAAAAAAAAGAACTTTACTTTATTATTATTATTGACACTTTGTAGCGTCGCTTTTTCACAGGTAAAAAAAATTACTTCATTACAATCGGCAGAAAGTTCAAAAAACGCTCAAAACGGTTATGTAATAAATATTGTAACCAAGAATTTAGCCAACGAAAAAATACTGTTTTATATTGTATATGGACCTATGAAACAAAAAATGACAATTGATAGTTTAACCCTAAAATCAAATAACCAAAAAATCGTTTTTAAATCGGACAAAAAAATTATAGGAGCTATTTATTATTTACAAATTGTAAAGGAAGACAAAACGATAGCACTGGTAGTTAATAATAATTCGAAGATAAATTTAGAACTCGAAAATAAAAACATTGAGTCTATAAAATGTACTTTATCGGAAGAAAATAAAGAATTTATAAACTATCAAAATCAAGAGAAAAAAGCAGATAATGCCTCATTATTAGCAACGAGAAATATCCTTTTGAAAAAATATCCAAATTCGGTTTTGAATTTATTTTTTAAAATTGAAAATAAAATAGCTGAGACACAACCACAAGCTTTAGAGGAGAAAATCAAGTATCGAAATTCCTTTTTTAATTTTTTCGACAAACAAGATAAACGTATTTATCTAATTCCAAACATCTACAAATTACTATACAGTTACATCACTATTTTACCTATAAACAATGAAAATTACACTGAAAATATTGATTTACTGTTTAAAGGGCTGAATTGTAGTACTCAAAATTATACTTTTTACACAAAATGGGTTTTGTCTAATTTAACCTTTTATGAATCAAAAAATTTAGAAAAAACCTATACTTATTTTTATAAAAAATATGTGGATGATGTAAAATGTGATGTCCTTACAAATGCCGAAAAAAACATTGAAAAAAACAAATATATCACTTCAACTAAATTACCCAATGGATCAAATGTTCCCGATTTTAGCTTGGTAGACAGTAAATTAACCGAATATAAATTATCCGATATATATCCTCAAAATGATTATACTTTTTTAATATTTTTTAGTCCTTCATGTCATCATTGCCAAGAAACTCTTCCAAAAGTAAAAGGTATTTTTGATCAATTAATTACTTTTTATCCTACACATAAAATCAAAGTGGTTACGGTATTAAATGATCTTGAGGAAAATTTATGGGAAAAATTCATCACAGATAATAAACTGGAAAGTTGGCTTAATTTGAAGAACATAGATCCTAAAAAGAAATACCAAGAAGACTTTAATACCTACTCTAATCCTAATTTCTTTTTAATAGATGCTACAGGGAAAATAATCATGAAGACGTATAATCCTTATGCGATTGCCGAAATTTTTAAACTAAACTTTAAAAAAAAATAATTCATCCTTAAACAATTCATTGCAAAATGTTTTGTAAAGAAGGTATAAGTCCGAAAAGTTTGAGAACCTAGGTTTTCAAACTTTTTCTTTTTTAATACTACTCAAAATTTTATTTCTACTTTATTTCCATTATTAATATTACAATTGGTTGATAACCATAAGTAATATTTTTGATATAATACTATTCAAAACGAAATATAGAAAGCCCTTAAATGTGTTATTTTTCCATTTTAGTTTTGAATTCTTTTTAAAAGAATGTTTAGTATATTTGAGGCCGAAAACAACAAAAAGAAGTTTCGTAAAGGCAACTAACTCGTTGATACAATTATCAAATATAAAGCTATAATTTCAAAACCATAATATTAAAAAACCAAAATGACAGCATCGAATAATACTAAAAAAAACGCAACAAACAGTAACAATGGCGTAATGCTAAATGCATATCCAGATAGTATAGGTACTAATTTGAAAGATATTGTTGACATGTTAAAAATGCCACAGTTCAAAAATACCTTTTCGCTTTTTTATGTTTTACCGACTTTTTTTAATAGTGACCTAGACAGAGGTTTTTCAATAATAAATTATGATATCAATGAAGAATTGGTTTCAAAAGAAGATATTAAAGCTTTAAATGAATTAAATATCATGTTGAAGTTTGACATTGTATTAAATCATTTATCTGTTGCTTCGCCACAGTTTAAAGATTTAATAAAAAATGGAGAACAATCCAAGTTTAAAGATTTTTTCATCGATTGGAATGAATTTTGGCAAGGAAACGGCGAACTTGGAGAAGACGGAATCATTGTTCCTAAAAAGGAATTTTTAGATCAACTTTTCATGAGAAAATCAGGTCTTCCTATTCTAAAAATTCTATTTCCTGATGGAACAGAAAAACCATATTGGAACACCTTTTATCAAAAAGTTACTAATCATAGCATTTCGCTTGAAGATTTAAAATCAATTTCAAATTTGAGTATAGAAAATGCTTCGCAAATTTGCGAAAAAGTAAACATTGCTATTGATGAAAATCAAGATTTACTATCTATAGATTTCGGAAATCAATCGGAGTTTAAAGAAGACGTAGTAAAGATTGTAAATAGTAATCGCAGTTATTTAGGCCAAATGGATGTTAATGCAAAATCCCCATTAGTTTGGGAATTTTACGAGGACGTATTGTCAAAAGTGGGAAGTTATGGGTGTCAAATTTTACGATTAGATGCCTTTGCTTATTTACATAAAGAAGTGGGTGAAACTAATTTTTTCAACAAACCAGGAACTTGGGATTATTTAGAAAAAATAAATCAAATTGCGAAAAAAAATAATCTAGTATTACTTCCTGAAATTCATGCTGAATTTGGTTTACACCTTCACGATGAAGTTGCCAATGAAGGCTATTCTATTTATGATTTTTTTCTACCAGGTTTAACCATTCATGCCATAGAAAAAGGTACCAATAAAGCAATAATGACTTGGGCAAAAGAAATCATTGCTAAAGGATTTAAAACAGTGAATATGCTTGGATGCCATGATGGAATTCCAATATTGGATTTAAAAGGGAAAGAGGTAAATGGAGTTTATCAAAAAGGACTTTTAGAAGATGAGGAAATCATAGAAATGATGGATCTCATTATCGAACGTGGAGGTCAAGTAAAAAATCTATACGGAGCGGATGGTAAAAAAATATCGTATTATCAAGTCAACGCTACCTATTTTAGTGCATTGGGCGAAAATGAGCAAAAATTACTGTTAGCTAGAGCCATTCAACTATTTATGCCTGGGATTCCTCAAATTTGGTATTTAGATATTTTTGCTGGAGCAAATGATCACGATGCAGTTGCCAGAGCAGGAAAAGATGGGCATAAAGAAATTAATCGATCTACTCTAAGTTTAAAAGATATTGAAAACGGTCTCAAAAAAGAAGTAGTTACGAAACAGTTAGACATTATTCGGTTAAGAAATACATCAAATGCATTCCTTGGAACTGTAACTTTTGATGAAACTATTGAGGAAGAAATCAACATACTTTGGACAAATGAAGGAGAATATGCTCATTTAAGAGCCAATCTTAAAACGCTCGTTTTTTCTATTCAATATTCAGAATTAGGAGTTGAAGAAACGCTTCAGTATTAAATATTTGGTAAACCATTTAAAGAAAATATTAGGCACAAAAAAAACCATTTTAAATTAAAATGGTTTTTTTTTGTTACTATGAAAATCTAAAAAATTATAATATTTATAACTTATTGTTTTCTCTCTAATTCCAATTTTGTGATTGGTTGATAAACAAAAGCAACTTCTTCTATTTCTACATCACTTTTATCTAATCCGTAAGCTCTTGTATCAGAAAGTGACCAATTTTTCAACATATAATAAGAATTCAATAAGAAACCTTCTTTTACCGAAAATTCGTTTTCAACAGATAAGAATTTTTCTAAAATAATGAATTTAAAATCAGGTTCTGCATTATATTTTGTTGAACCATCAGGGCGAATATGCAAATTTAATTCTTTATTCTTAACCAAATCTTGAACGATTTTCTTGAAATACAATTCTACTTTTGGTTGAATTCTGAAACCAATATTTAGAACAATTTTCATTACTTTATCATCTAATAATTCGATAACTTCATAATTTAAAGTAAAAGGATCATTGGTTCTATTAATATGGAAAAACCAGTAAACATCAGCTCTTTTAGGTTTTTTTGAAAAAATAGATTTCAATATTTTTTCTTCAATTTCATAATTTCTATCTGCTTTTGACAAATAAATTAAGTGAGTAGCATATTTAGGAATACTATCATCATGGCTCAATTCGTCTAATTGTTTTGTATATTCAACTAGATTAGTAAACTTCAAGAATTTGTTATTTGTTTTTCTTGCAAAATACCAAACATACATCGTCATAAAAATGAAAAGTTC